>CABSZR010000207.1 GCA_902482185.1 uncultured Collinsella sp.
CGGCATCATTGCCGAGGGCTCGGGCACCTACACCATCCTGTACACCTTGGCCATGAGCGTGTTCTACTTCTTGCCGGTGCTTCTTGGCTTCTCGGCCGGTAAGCGCTTCGGTGCCAGCCCCTACCTGTCGGCACTCATCTGCGCCTGCCTGCTGTACCCGGACTTTATCGCTCTTATGGGCGACACGGGCAACGGGGCCATGACCGACCTGTTCGGCATCCCCGTAGTGCTTATGAGCTACAACTCCACGGTTATCCCGGCGATTCTCGCCTCCTGGGCCTATTCGTTCCTGTATAAGTGGCTCGATGAGCACGTCTCCGAGATGCTCAAGCTCGTCGTGCTGCCCGCCGTGTCCCTGCTCGTGATGGTTCCCCTCACCATGATCGTGATCGGCCCGCTGGGCGTGTACGCCGGCGAGGGCATCGGCTTCGTGGTCAACTGGCTCATCGAGCGCAGCTCCGTGCTTGCCGGCATCCTGGTCGGCGGCGGTTGGTCGGTGCTCGTGTCCATGGGTATCCACTGGGCCGTGAACCCCATCATGATCAACAACATCGCCACGGTTGGTTACGACTACATCTGCCCGTTCACCTTCGCCTGCAACTTCGGCGTGATCGGCTGCGCCCTGGGCGTGTTCCTGAAGGCCCGCGACCAGAAGCTCAGGACCTTCTCCATGACCGGTGTTATCTCCATCGCCCTGTCCGCCATCATCGAGCCCACCCTGTTCGGTATGCTCGTGCAGAACAAGAAGCTGTGGCTCGCCCAGATCATCGGCGGTGCCGCTGGCGGCGCGTTCTGCGGCCTCATGGGTGTTGTGACCACGGCCTTTACCTTTGGCTCCGTTACCACCTTCCCGGCGTTTGTGAGCTCCGACGCTATGAACTTCGCCTGGGCCATGGTTGGCATGCTCATTGCCTTTGCGGTCTCCGCGGTGCTGGGCTTTGTCTTCTGCGACAAGGAGCAGAAGCTCGCCTAAGAGCTTGAAGTGCGTCGCCTCTGGGGCGCCATTTCACTCGAAGCGCGCCGTCTCGCCTGGGGCTCGTTATCCTCGCTCGAGGAGCGTCACCCTTGCGTGAGGTGCCTCACCTTCGTTCAAATTGTGAACGAGAGGGTAGGTCAATCGATTAAGCGGTCGTCATCGCAACAGGTGGCGGCCGCTATTCTGCACATGCGTTACACTTTTCGAAAAGAAATGAACGAGCGTGAAGCAGAGTGGTTTGGAGAGGGTCCCAATATGATCCCGTATGAGCGCCAGGAGCGAATTGTAGAGTGCCTGCAGAAGTCGGGCCTCGCGAGGATTTCCGAGCTGCAGGAGGAGCTGCCGGGCGTCTCTATTTCGACGCTGCGCCGCGACCTCAAGGAGCTGGAAGCGCTTGGCAAGGTTGAGCATCTTTCGGGCGGCGCAGTGAAGCTCGTCTCGGCTGTCCACGAGGTGAGCATCTCGACGCGTTCGGGTTTGCACGGGAGCGAGAAGGACCAGATTGCCCAGGTTGCCCTGCGTCTCGTTGAGGATGGAGATACGCTCTATCTCGATTCCGGCTCCACCTGTACGGCCCTGCTGCGCTTGTTGCTCGACCGCGACGTGACAATTTACACGACGGATGCCTCGGCGTGCCTGATTAAGAGCGAGATACGCGCCCAGCTCATCGTAGTGGGCGGCGAGTTCAACCATGTGAACTCCTCGTTCTGCGGTTCTATGACCGAATCGATCCTGCGCGACCTGTACTTCGATAAGGCGTTTATCGGGATCAACGCGATTGACGAGGACCGCGGCGCCATGACGCCCTCCTACGTTGAGGCGACGAAAAAGCGCATTGTGCGCGAGAACTCGAACAAGACGTACGTGCTGTGCGACAGCTCGAAGTTCCATCAGTTCTCGAGTGTTCGCGCGTTTGGGTTCGATGGTGTGGCGATTATCGCGGAGTCCTATGACGAGAAGATCGCCCAACGTGCGCGCCTGATCACGCCGGAGGCGTAGGGTTTCAAGGCCCACGCCCGTGCGAGCACGGCCCATGGTGGCCAGCTGAATGGCGGGGCCTCTTTCTAGGGAACACAACGGCTTTTCGCCGTACGGAATCCGTATGACGCCAGCTAGATAGACAAATATGACAACGTTGTGAATCTAGAGAAACCTGTAGGTTAACAACGTGGTTAAACGATTAATCAGCCAGACTTTAGATACAGGTTAAACGATTAATTACCAACGAGTAGATAACCAAAGAGCAGATAAGGAGTTCACCATGTTGCTCTGCCCCAGCCTCATGTGCGCCGACTACGGCAACCTGCGTGCGACCGTCGAGGAGCTCGACGCCGCCGGCATTGATATCTTCCATTGCGACGTGATGGACGGCAGTTTCGTTCCCAACTTCGCCATGGGCCTCGAGGACATTAAGGCCGTGCGTGCCGCCACCAACAAGCTCGTTGACGTGCACCTTATGGTCGAGAACCCCGCCAGCAAGGTGGAGCTTTTCGCCTCCGCCGGCGCGGACATCATCTACATCCATCCGGAGTCCGAGCGCTACGTGGTCAAGACTCTCGCTGCGATCAAGGCCCTCGGCAAGAGCGCAGGCATCGCAGTAAACCCCGACACCTCGATTTCCGAGGTGGAGGAGATGTTGAACCTTTGCGACTACGTGATGGTCATGACGGTGAACCCGGGCTTTGCCGGTCAGAGCTTCATCGAGTTCACGAACGATAAGGTACGTCGTCTTGCCGCGCTGAAGGAACGCTTCGGCTTCAAGCTCATGATCGATGGCGCCTGCTCGCCTGAGCGCGTGCGCGATCTGTCCGCCATCGGTGCGGATGGCTTCATCCTGGGCACCAGTGCGCTGTTTGGCAAGGACGCCGGTTACGAGGAGTGCTTGCGTCGCCTGCGCGCCGGCGAGGTGTATTAGAAGCGTAATGGCAAATTAGGACGGAATGAGCGCGCGACACGCGCGAGCGGATTTGGAAAGGGGTCTCTTATGAAGATCGGTATTGGAAACGACCACGTCGCGGTTGAGTATAAGGAAGCCATTGCGGCGTATATCCAGGAGAAGTACGGCTATGAGGTCGTGAACTTCGGCACGGACAGCACCGAGCGCTTTGACTATCCCATCGCGGGTGAGGCCGTGGCGAACGCGGTCGTGGCCGGGGAAGTCGATCGCGGTATCGTGATCTGCGGCACGGGAGTGGGCATTTCGCTTGCCGCGAACAAGGTGCGCGGTATCCGTTGCTGCACCTGCTCTGAGCCGTATTCCGCTCGCTTGTCACGCGAGCACAACAACACCAACATGCTCGCATTTGGTGCTCGCGTGGTAGGCATCGAGCTGGCCAAGATGATCGTCGACGCCTGGCTCACCGGCGAGTTCGAGGGCGGCCGTCACCAGCGCCGCATCGATATGATTCGCCAGATCGAGGCTCGTCAGCTCGTGCGTGCGGAGGAGGCACGCGGCTGGTAGTGGAAAAGCCCGTCACCCATGTTGGTGAACTGCCTCCCATTTCTTGGACATGAGAAATGGGAGGCTTTCTTTATGCGCG
>CABSZR010000208.1 GCA_902482185.1 uncultured Collinsella sp.
CCCCAAACATGCGGATCTCGATATGGCCAATCACATCGACACCCTCGGCATTGCCAGCCTGGAACAGACGCTCGCCTTCGCCCTCAAAGTCGTCACGCAGCGAATACCGCGACAGCTCGCGCACCGGGAGCTTCTTTCGAATTCTAGCAGCCGGCTCACCCAGACAATGCATTGCAAGACGCGCAAACAGCCGATACGACGGATCCAAAATCCCCAGGCGATTCATGGACATCCAGGCCGCAAGGTCGCTGTCTCGGCCCGCACAGGCCAAATGCAGCGCCACCATCCAGGCTTCTGCGCCACCAACCTGCGTCTGGCTTATATCGAGTAGCTCCGCTTCCTCGCGAACCGAAACCATTGAGGTGTTACGCAGATATGCCGCACGCTCCAGCAGCAATGCGTTATCGCGCATGTACGCAATCGACTCCTCGGCAAGTTTGAGCACTTGGACCGCACGGAACTTTGCATTAACCGGCCGTCCCTCTGCCAGCGACTGCCAGCCTTCTAGCAACAGGCCAAACAGCTGAATCTGGTTGTCGCGCATGCGCACGGCAAAACGATCGAGCTCGTTGAACGCCGCATCGTCGGTTACCGGCAAGCCGGAAAGGAGCCGCCGTGCCGCCAACACCATGCGCACCCAGATAGCCATCGCCTTAAGTCCACGTACGTCGAGCGCCTCCCGCACCACCGTCATTTCGTCGTCGCGCTCGTCGGTTCCCGCAAACGACCCGTCAAAGAGCTCCACCAGCATGCTATCGGCCCGTATAACAATCCCCGCGATGTCGAGCTCGCAGTCGTAGGCCTTGCTCGTTTTGAGCTGCTGTAGGACGCCGCCGTCATCTCCCCGCTCGGTCAGGCATCGCTTGACCTCGATATGCGCAGACAGCATATCGAGTGCGGTATGGGATGTCTCGATTTCTGGCACGGCCAGGTTCGCAGGAAGCCCAAGCCCGTTGTCCCCATAGCAAACAGCCGTCAGTGTCTGGGCCACCCTCCATGAAACAGGATCTATTTCGCAGACCGCCCGTTCGCCCCCGCGCTCGATAACCGATGCCATATAGCGAGCGAGCTTTGTATTGGACACGCTGACCGCTGCCAGATATACGCCAAGCGCCTCGGCAGGCGTTGGCTCTGGAGCCGGATCGTCAGCATCGATCGTGCCCAGCGCTGCTCGGCAGATATCGGCCCCGTGCCCCGTCAGAGCAAAATCGACCCCATACTGCCCAGCAAGTTCAAGGACCGCTTCACGGTCCAAAAAGGCGTTCGCCAGGTCCATCGCCGCATCGCATCGGCCCGCCTTAAGCAAAATCCGGGCCGCCCTCGGAACAAGTTCGGGGCGAACCTCGGCCACCAACTTACGCAAACGCAGGCGTCCGTTATCCTCCGTGCCCAGACACGTAAAACTCCGCTCGGCGGGATCCAAGCCAAAGATCGGGTAGTCGCGTACAAAGTAGGACTGGTCGACCATCGACAGCCTCACCCCACAAGCCTCGAGTTCTGCGATATTGCCCTCGCCCATCAAAACCATGAGGCATGCCACGCAAAACAGCGCATTATTGTCGAGCGAAGCCAGATCGACAAGTGCCGCGCCATATACGTTGACAATCTCGTTTTCGAGCAGACCGGCTACGTCACCTTGGCCATACGGACCCGTCTGCAATGCCGAAACGAGCTCGGGCACGCCCTGCGTGAGCTGATAAAAGTCGAGCGATGTGCTGATCGAAAACGCCGATGCCCACGCCGAATACTCATAGGCATGCACCTTGAGCATCTGCGCATTGATCTTAACCGAATCGCCCAGCCCATGAATCAGCTGACGATTTGAAGGACGGCAGGAGATAAAGACCCCTACCCCCATAGCGCGCAGGCCGCGAATCCTGTCGATGAGGTCTTCGGTATCGTGCTGATCGAGGTTTGGCACATTATCAATCGCGATAAGGGAGTGCGGTTTGTCTTTGAGTTCTTCGGTAACCACCTCGAGCTGCATAAACACCTCGCGCCCAATGGCGCGATCGGCCTCGATAATCCGCACGGGGCCTCGCGTCGGGTCGCATTTAACCTCATGGGTGTACTGCAGCAGCACCGAGGTCTTCCCAAACCCGTCGGGCGCATAAAGAACCACAATGCCGGCCTTTCGGCCCTTGGCGATAAGCTCATTCATCAAGCGTTCGCGTCGCACCATATAGCCTCCGCCCAGCGGCATCAGCTCGAGGTCGTCCATACTGCTCAAATCGTTTACCATGCCCGCTCCTCAACTCGACCGTATGGACACTGTAGCCGCAAGACCATACAAGCCGCGCTATGAATAGAGCGACCTTGTGTTTTAGGTTGTCTTTTGGTACGCAAGCGGCAAGTTTTTGTACAGCGAGGGCCGATTGTTATTAATCCCCCGACTAATCGGTCTTTAAGCAGGTAAATGAGCTTGTCAGCTTGTCCCATCTAAGCGGCAGTGTAACGCAGATGAACAAGGTTCAGCCATGTCATTCAACTCGCCTAGCACCCGCTACCGTCTACGACCTTCTAGTGGCATTTTTGCATAGAATCTGGTATAGAATGAATCAAGCTGTTGGACATCCGGCATTCGTCAAGCTTGCGGCAAGATTTTGGTCAAGTGGGCGGAAAAGGATAGCAAAAAGGCCCCCGCAAAGCGGAGGCCTTAGGCAAGGCTATGTCGAGCTGCAGGATTCGCGCTACTCGCAGAGCGAAAGGGCGGCCTCGTCGGCAACGACAACGCAGTTGGTGTGCAGCTGCAGAATCGAAGCCGGGCACTCGGGCGTAACCGGACCATAGCACATGTCATGCACGGCCTGAGCCTTGGCCTCGCCATTGGCGACGACCAGGATCATGCGGGCATACATGATGGTCTGGGTACCCATGGTGTAGGCCTGACGGGGAACATCGTCGATGCTGTCGAACAGGCGGCTGTTGGCCTGAATGGTGCTCTCGGTGAGGTCGACGCAGTGCGTACCCTTGGAGAAGTGGTCATCGGGCTCGTTGAAGCCGATGTGGCCGTTGTTGCCGATGCCAAGGAGCTGTAAGTCGATGCCGCCCATGCTGCGGATGATGGCATTGTAGCGGGAGCATTCCTTTTCCACATCAGCTTCCATGCCGTTTGGAATAAAGGTGTTTACGGATTTGATGTTTACGTGGTCAAACAGGTTGTGGCGCATAAAGTAAGCGTAACTCTGATCGTTGTCGGCAGGAAGGCCTTTGTATTCGTCAAGGTTGATGCTGCGGATCTGTGAAAAATCAAGATCGCCCTTGTTGTACCACTCGATCAGCTGCTTGTAGGTGCCGATCGGTGAAGAACCGGTGGCAAGTCCGAGCACAGATTCCGGTTTTAAGATTATCTGTGCGGAGATAATGTTGGCCGCCTTGCGGCTCATTTCGTCATAGTTTTTTGTTTTATAAATACGCATAGTAGTTCTCCTCCTTAAAATTGCGTTTCCTGCATTTGTTAAGTTGATTATAGG
>CABSZR010000209.1 GCA_902482185.1 uncultured Collinsella sp.
GTTGTGAGCGAAGCAGTCCTCGTACTTGAAGCCGGAGAGCTCCTCGCAAAGAGCCTTGACCTCGGGCTGGACGTCGGCCATCTTGCCGCCCTCCTTGACGCGCTTGATCTCGTCGCAGAGGATGTCGCACTGCTCCTTGTCGATCTTGATGCCGCGGGCAAGGACAGCCGCGAGCAGGAAGAAGCCGGCGCAGCCAATGAGCATGTAGCCGCAGATGTACAGAGGCACGGTGGCGGGCTGGGTCACGGCGTCGCTGTTACCGGCGGTCTGAATGAAGCCGGAGGCAGCGAGGACGATAGCCCAGGCGTTTACAGCGATAGCCTGAGCAATCTGCTGGCAGAGCTGCTGAGCGGAGCTGTAGATGCCCTCGCGACGACGCAGGGTGATGAGCTCATCGACATCGGGGATGTAGTTGAGCAGAACATCGGGCAGATACTGAAAGCCAACGTAGAAGAACTTCCAGATAGCGAAGATGATGGGGTAGGCGATCATAGCGATGGCGACCGTGGAGGTGCCGTTAATCTGACCAAAGGCGAAGTAGTTGTAGGCGATGATGCACGCAGCGCAACCGACGTTGGCCAGGTACCAAGACTTGTGGAAGCCCTTCTTGGCCATGAGGGCAACCCAGATGGCGGTGCAGACGATAGCGACGACCTTGCCGGGCATCTCCATCACGGACTCATAGGACTTAGGAATCTGCAGGCAGTAGACGATGAAGAAGGACAGGCAGGCAGACCAGCAGGCAGCAGCGAGCTTCGTGGAGACCTGTGCATACAGGACCTTGCGGAAGGACTTGTTGCGGAAGGTAGAGACAACGTCGATGAAGAACTTCTTGATACCCTCGCCGACGCTCTCGATCTTCTCCTGAGCCACCTCCTCGGGGGTGTGCTCCCACGTGGACAGGTACACGCACAGCAGCGAGATTGCCATGACCGAAGCGTTGACCGTAGCGATGATGAAGTAGCTGAACGGGTTGGTCTCGCCGAAGGTGCCAAAGCCAAAGCCGACGAGTGCTGCCATCAGGAAGCCGGCGGCGTTACCAAAGAGGTGCTTGTAGCCGGTGAGGTACGTACGCTCCTTGAAGTCGTCGGTCATCTCGATGGTAAGCGGCGACAGGTTGGCGGTGCAGAACGTATACGCGACGTTGTAGATCAGGTACAGCACAAAGTAGTACGGGAAACCGAACGGCGTAGCCACAAAGATGAGCGGCTCGGCGACCATCATCGGGATTGCCAGCAAGATCCAGAAACGGCGGCGGCCAAAGATACGGCCGATCTTGGTAGCGTAGAAGTTATCGGCCACAAAGCCCATAAGCGGGCACAGAATGGCGTTGAGATAGATGGCGAACGAGCTGATCAGCGCAGCCTCGCCTGCGGACAGGCCGCACTCCGTGGACAGGAACAGCACCATGTAGCTGTGCGTAAAGGTCAGGGCACCGGAGTTGAGCATGCCGCCCATACCAAAGCCCAAGCGCGTCCAGAATGTGATCTTGCGCTTTTTACCGATCTTGTTAGTCATCGAGCTCCCTCTCTTTTCTCGATTGTCTTGGAACAAGACATTGGAGTCCATACCGACGTCTGTCTGCATGCCGTTCAGGGTGAACGTTTAGCTAGATTATGCGCGATTGCTTATGATAGGTGAACGTTCACTTGTATATTATCCTTGAACGGTCGTTTTTTGCCGTTGAACGGGCCTGAAAATGAAAAAATCCCTGCATTTTTGATTATCAAGTCGATTCAGCACCACGCAACAACTAGGTGAACGTTCATTGTTCTCTGGAGATGAGGGAGGTGCCGGGCACCCTTCCCAAAAAAGCCGTGCACGACAACGCAACGAGAAACGAAAAACGACCCCGCCGAGATTGTCCTCGGCGGGGTCGCCCAGTCTTTGCAGCAGCTTATTCAATCACGCGCTCAACGTGTCATCGCTACAGGCAGACTCCGTCCTTCCAGATGCTGATCTCGTGACAGCCGCGACGCTCGGCGCTGGTAAGCTTGCCGCTCGCCGTGTCCAGCACCAGCTGATACAGATCGCCGGCAGCCTCATCGAGCGTACGCTCGCCCGTAGCCACCACACCGGCGTTAAAGTCCATCCAGTTGGCCTTGTGGTCGCACAGGCGCTGGTTGGTGAACACCTTGAGCGTAGGCGCCGGCGCACCAAACGGCGTGCCGCGGCCGGTCGAGAACAGGATCACGTGGCAGCCGGCAGCCGTCAGGGCCGTGGTGGATACCATGTCGTTGCCCGGACCGCACAACATGTTCAGACCATGCTTGGTAGCCTGACCGGCGTACGGCAGCACGTCGACGATGGGGGCAGATCCGCCCTTTTGCACGCAGCCGCAGCTCTTGTCCTCGCGTGTGGTGATGCCGCTATCCTTGTTGCCGGGGCTCGGGTTCTCGTAGACGACCTCGCCATGGCTAATAAAGTAATCCTTAAAGCCGTTGAGCATGTCGGAGGCGGCGTTAAACACCTGCTCGTCCTCGCAGCGATCGAGCAGAATGCTCTCGGCGCCAAACATCTCGGGGACCTCGGTGAGCACCGACGTGCCACCGCGGGCGACGAGCATATCGCTCACGCGACCGATCGTGGGGTTGGCGGTAATGCCCGAAAGACCGTCAGAGCCACCGCACTTAAGGCCAATGACCAGCTCGGAGGCCGGAATGGGCTCACGCTTGGCCTGCTTGGCCAGGTCGGCCAGCTCAGACAGAATCTTGTGGCCTTCGACCTGCTCGTCGGCAACATCTTGGCAGGTAAGGAAGCGAACGCGCTCGTGATCGTACTCGCCCAGCTCGTCGAGCACCTGCTGATGCGTGCAGTTCTCGCAGCCGAGCGACAGGAACAGCACGCCCGCAGCGTTTGCGTGACGCGAGAGCGCTACCAGCAGGCGACGGGTCTGGGCATGGTCGGCGCCGGTCTGCGAGCAGCCAAACGGATGCGGAAAGTAATAGACGCCCTCCAGCGAACCCTCGACCAGATCCTGAGCCTGCTCGCACATGGCACGTGCGACCTCGTTAACGCAGCCGACCGTGGGGATGATCCACAGCTCGTTGCGCGTGGCGGCGCGGCCGTCGGCGCGACGGAAGCCCATAAAGGTCTCGGGCTCAACCGGCTCAACGACCGGATGCGTCGGATTGTAAACGTACTCGACCTCGCCCGAAAGGTTGGTCTTGACGTTATGCGTATGAAGCCACTGACCGGGCTGGATGTCGCCCGTCACATGGCCGATAGGAAGACCGTACTTGACAACGTTCTCCCCCGCCGCAATGGCACGCACGGCCATCTTGTGGCCCTGCGGAATATCCTCCGCGGCAGCGACCTCGCCCACCCCGGGAACCGCGACGGCGGTGCCCTTGGCAAGCGGCGACAGCGCGACGATCACGTTATCGGCCGGATTGATCTGGATAGTGTTCATTACAAATGGTCCTAACCCTACAGGTTGAGCAGAAGTCGAGGCGCGGGCAAGCCGTCTGG
>CABSZR010000210.1 GCA_902482185.1 uncultured Collinsella sp.
TCGACATTATGCGCACCATCGCCGACAGCACCGTCGACACCATCCTCAAGGTGGACGAGAAGACGTTTCTCGGCAGCCGTTTCTCGTCGCCGACACTTGCCGCCTTTGACGAGCACCGCTGCGTCGCACGCGATGAACGCAACGAGCCCGCAGACTACCTGGTGGGACTCATCTGCTTTATGTTTGAGCTCGTCTATCCAGCAAGCCGCGCGCTGGCGCGCGAACAGGGCGATATCCACCGCCTGCTCGACGCGCCCTTTGGCATTACGCGGCCCTTTACCGACCCCGCCACGCAGGCAACCTGGAGCCGCCTAAAGGACGAGATGCGCGACTGGCTGGCGCGCGCCTAGCGCTCAAGCTGGGCCAGCAGCTCCTCGACGACCTCGACGGCGTCCCCAACAACCTTGTACTGGGCAGCACCGAAAATGGGGGCATCCGGGTCCTCGTTGATGGCGATAATGCACTCCGCCCCACCGATGCCGGCAAGATGCTGGATGGCGCCCGAAACACCGATACTCACGAGAAGCTTGGGCGAAACCGATACGCCGGTCTGGCCAATCTGATGGCGATACTCCAACCAGCCGGCCTCCACGACAGGTCGCGTGCAGCCAAGCTCGGCTCCCAGAGCCTCGGCGAGCCTTCGCATCAGCGGCAGATTTTTCTTGGAACCAATGCCGCGACCCACCACGACCAGGCGCTCGGCATCGGCGATCGAAGCCTGCTGTCCCCACTCCTCGGCGGGAATCGAGATCTCGACACGAGCCTTAACGTCTTCCGCAAGCATCACCTGGGTGATCGCGCCGGAACGGCCGTAGTCGAAGTCGGGCGCCTTAAAGATGCCGGGACGAACCGTTGCCATCTGCGGACGGTGGTTGGGGCAAATGATGGTGGCCATCAAGTTGCCGCCAAACGCCGGGCGCGTCTGCTGCAGTAGGCCCGACTCCGCATCCATCGAAAGCACGGTGCAGTCGGCCGTAAGACCCGTCTGCGAACGCACGGCAACGCCGGGTGCCAGTTCGCGACCAAAAGCGGTCGCACCATATAGGATGGCCTCGGGTTTGCGTTCGGCTACCAAATCGCAGATCAAGCGGGCGTAGACCTCCGCATCGTTTTGGCGCAGGCGCTCGTCGCGACAGGCCAGGACTTCGTCGGCGCCCGCGCAAACCAGATGCTCCAGGTCCCCAAGCGAGCCCTCGGGGCTCATGCCGACCAGTGCCACCAGACGGCAGCCGCGAGCATCGGCAAGCTCGCGCCCCTTGCCCATGAGCTCGTAGGCCACGGGAGCCACGGCATCGTGCTCGTCAGTCTGCACGAAGACCCAAATGTCTCGATATGCATCAAGGTCCACCGCACCAGCGGCCTCGTCACGCTCGATCGAGATAGCGTTGACGGGGCAGGCGTCGACGCACCCACCGCATAGGATGCAGCCGTCAGTTACGCGGGCGCATCGGTTGGGTCGCTCGCCTTCCACTACGATGCCGCCCGAGGCACAGGCGCGAACGCAGCGACCGCAGCCGATACAGGCTTCGCTATCGATAATCAGTCCGCTCATCTATGCCATCCCCTCGATAATCTTGGCAAGTTTTACCGCCTGCTCGGACGCCGTTCCCTCAACGGCCTCGCACGTTTGATCACGGTCGGGCACAAACGAGCGCACGACCTGCGTCGGCGAGCCAGCAAGGCCGCAACGCGCGGGGTCGGCGTTCACGTCGGCGGCACTGACCACGCGCGCGTCCGCCTCCTCTGCCGCGCGAATACCGGCAATACTCGGCATACGCAACTGGCCAATCTCCTTGGCAGTCGTCATCGCGCACGGCATCTCCAGGTACACCGTCTCCTCGCCGGCGTCACAGCCGTGGACAAGCGCCAGCGAGCCGCAAGTCGTAAAGCCCGCGCTCTGCACGCAATTCACGTCGGTCACGCAGGGAATCTCAAATGCTCCGGCAAGCTCGGGACCAATCTGGGCCGTATCGCCGTCAACTGCCATCTTGCCGCAAATGAGCAGGTCAAAGTCATCGTCGAGCGCCTCGATGCCACATTTGAGGGCATAGGTGGTAGCCAGGGTATCGGCACCCGCAAAGGCGCGATCGGTTAGCAACAGCGCGTCATCGGCGCCGCGGGCGATGCAGTCGCGCAGCAGCGACTCGGTCGCGGGGATGCCCATCGACACCACCGTCACGCGCGCATCCATACCAAAGCCGATAAAGTCGTCCTTCAGCGCCAGCGCGCATTCCAAAGCGCTCGCATCAAAGGGATTAATGACCGCCTGCTTGCCGTCACGCACGATGGTATTGGTTTTGGGGTCCATCTTGACCTCGGTGCTTCCCGGCACCGCCTTGACGCACACCACCATATGGAATTCGCTCATCTTCACGCACCCCCTTTCTGGACAAGTTCATCCAAGAGCTTCTCCGAAAATAGGTTGCCGCGGCCGAGCTGTCCAGCAGGGTCGAGTTGGAGCTTGAGCCGAGCCGATTCGACCATGGCCTCGTGGCCGTACATCGTCTCCAAGAAGCCCGCCTTGATCTTGCCGACGCCGTGCTCGGCGGAGACGGCGCCACCCATAGCCGTAACTTCGGAGGCCCACTGGGCAAACAACTCGCCGCCGCGGCGGTAATCCTGCGCATCGCGCGGCAGAATGTTCACATGCAGATGGTTGTTACCGATGTGCCCCCAGGCGGCAGATTCAAGCCCACTTTCGGCCAACGTGCGGCGATAAAGGGCGATGACATCGCCCAAGCGTGCGTTGGGCACCGACATGTCCGAGCCCAGTTTGGTAATGGTGGGGTTCGTGCGGCGGCGCTCGTCGATGAGCATGTTGACGCTCTCGGGAACCGCGTGGCGGAAAAACCGCTGGCATTCGCGATCGACTTCGGTGCGCGCGACCCATGTCGCATCGTCGCTGCCGCCCGCAAGTTCTAGTACCCACCCCAAGTGATACAGCTCCTCAGTCGCCTGGGCTTCGTCGTCGCAGTCGAGCTCCACGTAGACACAGACCTTGGCGTCTTTGTCGAGCGCAGGCAGCGAGGCAAACGCCGTCGACTGCTCGCGCTGGCGACGTAGAATATCCAGGGCGCCAGCATCGAAGTACTCGATGGCAGCCGCATGGGACAGGACGGGACGCACAGAATCGGTGAAGGACACGGCCTTGTCTTCGCTGTCGAAGAAGCAGCTCACGCCCCAAACGACCGCGGGTGCCACCTGCAGGGCAATCTCGAGTTCGGTGATGACACCGATTGTGCCACACGCACCGATAAACAGATCGATGGCATCCATATCGTCAGCAACGAAATAGCCCGAAGCATTTTTTGTCTTGGGCATGGTATAGCCGGGAAGATCGAGCTCGAGTGTACGGCCCGCTGCCGTCACGAGCGACAGGTGGCGGCCCTGGGCAAAAGCCTCGCCGCGCCGAAGCTCAAGCAAATCGCCATCAGCCAGCACGACGTGGAGTCCCGTGATATGTGGGCGCAT
>CABSZR010000211.1 GCA_902482185.1 uncultured Collinsella sp.
GCCCAGGAAGCGGGCGTCCTCATAGTGCTCGGGGTTGTACTTGGGGTCGAGCATCTTCACCAGGCCCTTGATCGCAGCGCCGTCATCGGCGGGGTTCTCGTTGAGGGCGCGCACGTCCTGGAGGATGTCGGCCATCTTGTAGATGGCGTTGTCGCCCCGTTCGGGAGCGGAACCGTGGCAGGAGACGCCCTTCACGTCCACGCGGATCTCCATGCGGCCCCGGTGGCCCCGGTAGATGCCGCCGTCGGTGGGTTCGGTAGACACCACGAACTCGATCTTGCTGCGGGCGTCCTCCTGACCCTGGAAGTCCTTGTTGACGATGTACTGCCAGCACATGCCGTCGCAGTCCTCTTCCTGGACGGTGCCGACGACCATGATCTTGTAGCCCTCGGGGATGAGGCCCATGTCCTTCATCATCTTGGCAGCGTAGGTAGCAGAAGCCATGCCGCCCTCCTGGTCGGAGCCGCCGCGGCCGTAGATGATCTCGTCGGTCTCGTAGCCCTCATAGGGATCGGCATCCCAGTTCTCGATGTTGCCGATGCCGACGGTGTCGATGTGGGAGTCGATGGCGATGATCTTGTCGCCCTCGCCCATAAAGCCCATGACGTTGCCCAGGCCGTCGACCTTGACCTCATCATAGCCAAGGCTCTCCATCTCGGCCTTGATGCAGGCAACAACCTCACCCTCCTCGCAAGACTCAGAGGGATGGGAGATCATAGCGCGCAGGAAGCGAGTCATATCAGCACGATGGGACTCAGCAGCAGCCTTGATAGCGTCGAAATCGAGTTCTTTAGCCATTGTTCTTAACCTTTCAAACGAAGGAATCTACCTGTGAGGTGGCGGAGCGATACCTATTTATTCCGCCCAGTATTAGCAAGTGGGGTATTCGCCTTCCCAGACGATGCGGCGGTACTGGTCGGGGTCCGTGTCACCTTCCGTGGAGAAGCAGAGCACGGAGCTCGTCTTGTCCAGGCCGATGAGTTCCTTGAGCTCGGCGTACTCGGGATCGAGCATGAGGGTCTCGACCAGGCCGGTGGTCACAGCGCCGGACTCGCCGGAGATGACGCGCGGGTCGCCCTTCTCGGGAGCGCCCAGGGTGCGCATGCCGCGAGCGGTGACCCAGTCGGGGCAGGACACGAAGGCGGTGGCGTGGTTGCGCAGGATATCCCAGCCCAGAATGTTGGGCTCGCCGCAGCACAGGCCGGCCATGATGGAGGGCATGTCGCCGTCCACGATGCGCGGATCGCCGTCGCCGGCGGCAGCGCCCTTGTACAGACAGGCGGCAGGCGCGCACTCGACCACGACAAAGGTGGGCGGGTTATCGGGATACAGGTTGGTGAAGTAGCCCACCACGGCGCCGGCGAGCGAACCCACGCCAGCCTGGACAAACACGTGCGTCGGGCGGTTGATGGCCATCTCGCGCAGCTGCTCGGCAGCCTCGGAAGCCATGGTGCCGTAACCCTCCATGATCCAGGACGGGATCTTCTCGTAGCCCTCCCAGGCGGTGTCCTGAACGATGACGCCGCGCTCGCAGGCGTCGGCCTCGGCGGCGGCCATGCGCACGCACTCGTCGTAGTTGACCTCTTCAATGGTCACCGTGGCGCCCTCGGCGGCAATGTTATCGAAGCGGGGCTTGGTGGAACCCTTGGGCATGTGCACGACAGCCTTCTGGCCCAGCTTGTTGGCAGCCCATGCCACGCCGCGGCCATGGTTGCCGTCGGTGGCGGTGAAGAAGGTGGCCTGGCCAAAGTCCTTGGCAAGCTGATCGGAGGTCAGGTAATCGAAGGTGCACTCGGCAACGTCCTTGCCGGTCTCGTCGGCAATGTAGTTGGCCATGGCAAACGAACCGCCCAGAACCTTAAAGGCGTTGAGGCCAAAGCGATAGCTCTCGTCCTTAACGCACAGGTTGGACAGGCCCAGGCGCGCAGCCTGACCGTCCAGGCGGGCAAGCGGAGTGACGGTGTACTGGGGGAACGACTGGTGGAAGGCGCGGGCCTTCTTCACGTGGTCGAGGCTCATGATTCCCAAGTGCTTGTCATCGCTCTTGGGCATCGTGTTGCCCGCCCACTGGATCTTATCGGCCATACGGTGAACTCCTTAAGTCCTCTCTTGCCGGCCCCCGCATACGCGTTTCAGCCCATTCCCATTCATGCGACTGAACTTTTATGTGGATGCCAAACAAAAAGTTTGTTAGCACTGTTCTATCACACTTTTTGATTGGAAAACCTAACAAATTGTTTGTTGCCGTAATCGGTACCTTTTCGCCGACGAACGGTTACATAACGCAGCGACGCTTTCGTTATTTGCGAACAAGTGGGGTTTATGGCAAAGTGAGCCCAAACTAATTTTTAGGAAGGCACCCATGACCCCCGCACAGATTGAGTTTTACAAGCGCCTTGCACACGGTCTGGCGCTCCAGTTTGGCCCCAACTGCGAAGTCGTCGTCCACGACTTGGAGACTGAGGACGTGGACCACTCCATCGTAGTGATCGAAAACGGCCACGTCAGCGGGCGCAAACTAGGTGACGGTCCCAGCCATATCGTGTTTGAGTCCATGCACGAGGGCGCCACCGATGTACACGACCGCGAGCCGTACCTCACTAAAACCACCGACGGTAAGCTGCTCAAATCGTCGACGATCTTTATCCGCAACGACGAGGGCAAGCCCGTCGGCATTTTGGGCATCAACTTTGACATTACGCTCATGAAGGCTTTTGAGCGTTCGCTCGACGCCTTTACCGGCACCGGCGGCACGGGCTACACCGAGCCCGAGCCCATTACCAAGAACATCGGCGACCTGCTCGAGGACCTGCTGCACGAGTGCGAGCAGTTTGTGGGCAAGCCCGCGGCACTCATGACCAAAGACGAGCGCATTCGTGCCATTGGCTACCTCGACCGTCGCGGTGCCTTCCTCATTTCCAAGTCGAGCGAGCGCGCCTGCGAGTTCTTTGGCATCTCCAAGTACAGCTTCTATAGCTACCTCAATGAGGCCAAGGCGGCGGCCGGCGACAAGTAGGCGCTCGCCTGGATTGCCCCTCCCCTTTTGGGCGCGAGTTCTGGAAAGCACGAATCCAAGACCGAGCAGCTTGGGAAGTTCCATATAATCGATGTCATTGGTATTTCGAAAGGATGGAACAGAATGGCGTTGAGCAAGGCATCATGCACCGGTCGCGGATTGATTCCGGCAATTGGTGGACATGTGCACCGCATGTTCGATGAGGGTGAAGACGACCTGTTTTCGCTGAGCCTTGACGACGTGATGGATGATCGCCCGTGGACCGCCGACGAACTCATGGGCGGCGGCGGGGCTCGCCCGTCAAGCCCCAATCCCGCACTTGCGCCTAAATCCGCACCTGCGCCGACTCCTGCGCAGTCGCCTGTTTCGACGCCCGCGCCTACGCCCGCACCCACTTCGGCGCCCACACCCGCTCCCCGCCCCGCAAGCGACCCGTCCGAGACGGCGG
>CABSZR010000212.1 GCA_902482185.1 uncultured Collinsella sp.
CCGCAAACGATTGCCGCCAAATTTTTGTCTTAAATTTTGACGTTCTGATAAAAGGGACCCTGCGGCACAACGCCGCAGGGCCGCTTCTTCTCCAGTTCACAGGCTCCGCAAGGCGTCCACCAGGGCGGTCTTTCCCTCCGTCCGGGCGTCCTTCATCTTGATGATGTGACCCACACCGGCGCCGGTCGGCAGCGTGTCGGCAGCCATGGCCTCCTCGGACATGACCCAGGCGCTGATCTCTTCCTCGACAGCATCAGGAAGCTTCATGCCCTTGCGGCTAAAGAACTTGATGCCGTTGAACTCCGGCGGATTATGCGAAGCAGAGATGACGATGCCGCCGTCGAGCTCGTTCTGAACGGTGAGCAGCGCCACGGCAGGCGTGGGGATGACGCCGCAGCAATGCGGACGGCCGCCCTCGGCCATAATGCCGGCAGTCAGAGCGCTCTCGAGCATGGTGCCCGAAAGGCGCGTGTCACGGCCGATGCAGATGTCCGGACCAAGGAACTTGGTCGCCGCGCGGCCCAGGCGAAACGCGAGGTCGCACGAAAGATCGGCGTTGGCGACGCCACGGACGCCGTCGGTACCGAAGATGTTCTGGGGCATAGGATCGCTCCTTCCCTAGCAGGCGATATGCAACCGCCCACCCTAGTCGAAAAAGAAAAGCGGGACCCGCCGAGGAATCGGCAGGCCCCGCTTGTACATTGTATCTCGAAAGGAGATAAAACCTTAGCGCTTGGAGAACTGGGGAGCGCGGCGAGCCTTCTTGAGGCCGTACTTCTTGCGCTCGACCACGCGAGCATCGCGCGTAAGGAAACCGGCCTTCTTGAGGTCAGCACGGTAGTCGCCAGCGTTCAGAAGAGCGCGAGCGATGCCCAGGCGCAGAGCGCCGGACTGACCGGAGATGCCGCCGCCATCGCACAGAGCGATAACGTCGAACTGACCGGCGGTGTCGGTCACCTTGAAGGGAGCAAGGGCGTTCTCAACGAGCTGATGACGGCCGAAATACTGCTCGGCGTCACGCTTGTTGATGGTCACCTTGCCGGTGCCGGGGACGAGACGGACGCGGGCGACGGCGTTCTTACGACGGCCGGTACCCTGGTAGACAACGGTGTTCTCAGCCATCTTTAAGCCTCCAGCTCAATCTTCGTGGGGTTCTGGGCAGCATGCGGATGCTCGGCACCAGCGTAGACCTTAAGCTTGGTCATCTGGGCACGGCCGAGGGTGGTCTTGGGCAGCATACCGCGAACGGCGCGCTCGATGACCTTCTCCGGGTGCTTCTCCATAGCCTGGCGGAAGCTCTCAGCCTTGAGGCCGCCGTTGTAGCCGCTGTGGCGATAATAGGTCTTCGTGTCGGCCTTGTTACCGGTAAGCTGGACCTTATCGGCGTTGATGACGACAACGAAGTCGCCGCAGTCGCTGTTGGGCGTGAACTGGGGCTTGTTCTTACCGCGCAGGATCATTGCGATCTGGGTGGCAAGACGGCCCAGGACAGCACCATCGGCGTCGACGAGAACCCAGTTGCGCTGGACCTCGCCCTGCTTGGCGTAGTGAGTCGATTTCGAAATCACTTAGACTCCTCCATGTACAGTACGTGTTGTTACAGAGATTCACGGGGCTCTGCAAGTAACCCGTCCATATTACCCCGCTCGCCGTACGAGTCAACAGGTATTTTGGCTCCGACCAGAGTTTCTGCACATGTCATCCACGAGCCGTGATTTTCCAGCTCTTTAGCTGTTGTCATTTTTTGAAGGTTCGCCGTCGCTAGCGCTCAACGAACTCTTGGATTTCCGCGAGCAGGCGCTTTGCCTCCTGACGGCCCTGGATATACAGGTCCAAAAGCTTTGCCGAATCGTGCTCGACATGGCCGACCTCGACCAGCTTTTGCGGAGCAACGACCAGCGCACGGCCCTCGCGCTCATACTTCCACAGGTGCATGCGCTGGATGTTATAGCGGTCGTGGCGCGTCTCGATAGCCTCGAGCAGATAGGGGTAGTCGGCATAACGCGCACGCGCGGCCGGCAAAAACTCGTAGGGCTTTTTCTCGTACGAACGGTCCTGCGTGACGATGACGACCGCGCGATCGAAGCCCGCCTCCTCCAGCACGTGCTCGATGGGGACCGAATCGGCCACGCCGCCGTCGACGTATTTGTGCCCGTCAATCTCGACCGGCGGCGTCACCAGCGGCAACGAGGTCGATGCGCGCACGGCATCGAGATCAAGTACGGCGCTTTTGACCGGGAGGTACGCGGCGGTTCCGAACAGCATGTCCGTCGCAACGGCGTACATCTCGATGGGACTCGCGTCGAACGTCTCGTTGTCAAAGGGATCCAGGCGGTCCTGGACATCGTTGAAGATAAAGTCGTAACCCACAATAGAGCCCGTGGACGCAAACGATGCGGCGCCCATGTAGCGGCTGTCGTTGCAGAAAGCCAGGTTGATGCGGTTGGCACGGCCGATCTGGTGCGACTTGTAGTTCACGCCGTTGAGGGCGCCGGCCGATACACCGTAGACAGCCGGAATCTCGACGCCAGCCTCCATGAGAACGTCGAGCACGCCCGCGGTAAACTGCCCGCGAAAACTACCGCCCTCCAAAACGAGCGCGACCTTTCCGGCGTTCTTTGCCTTATCTTCTGCAGTCATATCGACCTCCTGCGATTGCGTTTTGGCTTTCTTCTACCCAGTTTTGGGATGGCGAGAGCGCAGGTTTTTTGAGGCGGCAAGTGAAGCGGAA
This sequence comes from uncultured Collinsella sp., assembly GCA_902482185.1. Lineage (GTDB taxonomy): Bacteria > Actinomycetota > Coriobacteriia > Coriobacteriales > Coriobacteriaceae > Collinsella. The sequence goes on from CABSZR010000212.1 coordinate 2,732, forward strand.
AGTGTGTCCCAGTTTGAGGCGAGATTCCGGGATGCGCTTTCCGCTTGGACCGCCGCTGGGAAAGCGCGTCCCGTTCTGAGCGCGGATTCCGGGATGAACTTTCCGCTAGCCATTCATTTGGAAACTGCATCCCATTCCGAACGAGGATTCCGGGATGCGCTTTCCGCTTGAGCTGCCATTGGGAAAGCATGTCCCACTCTACGGCAGGATTCCGGGTCGCAGTTTCCGCTTGAGGCGTCATCCGGAAACTACGTCCCAGTCTGAGCGCGGATTCTGGGACGTGCTTTCCGCCTGGGCCGCCATTGGGAAAGCGCGTCCCACTTTGCGTCACTGAGGCGTTTTCTTTACGCCCGCGCCCTGCATAGAGTTCGATTCTCCGCGGTACGGGGGATCCGTTGATGCATGGCAAGGCCAGCAGAAATTCGATAAACATCGCATCCGTTTTGAGTCGGAAGTTTGCGCGGAGAATCCGCGTATTTGCTTCGCAAATACGCACCGGCTTCGGCCGCCTGCCGGCGTCCTCGCCCGCGGGCTAAAAACGCTTACGCGTTTTCTTTACGCCCGCGCCCTGCATAGAGTTCGATTCTCCGCGGTACGGACTAGAAATAAAAAGACAGGTAGATACGAATATCTACCTGTCTGTTGCTTATGGTGGAGGCGCGGAGAATCGAACTCCGGTCCACGAGAGCCCCCTGATTGGCATC
>CABSZR010000213.1 GCA_902482185.1 uncultured Collinsella sp.
CTCTAAGTCTGTCGGGCATGCTCGACAAACCAGTCGTCCGGTTGTCGGCTCGCAGCTCGGTAATCGTCCGGCCGCAAAAAAGTCCTCGCGTCCCTCGGTGACGTCAAAGCCTGTTATGGGCGCCAAACCCGCCCGTCCCATGGCAACTCCTAAGCCCTCGACGGGAACTAAAGCGCCGCGTCCAGGTCGCACGCTGGGCGCATCGAAACCGCGCTCGCTGACATCGGTGCCGGCTACCGCCAAGAAGCCTTCGGGTAAAAAAAGCGTCAACCCGTTGTCTTCACTTGGGGCGATGGCAAATAAAACATCAGACGCCGCTTCTGTCGTTGCAGGCAAAGGCAAAATCGTGGGCGGGGTTCTGGCCGCCTTGGCCGTGCTCGTCGTCGTTGCCATCGTGGTGATTAACTCTGGATTGTTTACTGCCACTGATATTCAGATTCAAGGCAGCGAGCATGTGACGAAGCACGATGCTATCCAGCTGATCGATTTGCCCGAGGGAACGTCGCTTTTTAACGTCGATCCCGACCAGATTACCGAGGATCTCAAGCAGAACCCGTGGGTCTCGGGCGTGGATGTCCAGCGTCAGTTCCCGCATACGCTCATCATTACGCCGATGGAGCGCAAGGTCATTGCAATTGCCTATATCAGCTCCGATGACCTTGCCTGGGCCATCGGGGATGATGACACCTGGATCGCCCCGCTGTCGACGTCGGTCGAAGTTGACGACCAGGGCAACGTCATCACGACAGGGCAGGGCTCAAATACCCTGACCGGCATTGATGCCGCACTGGCGCTCGCTAAGCACTATGGCGCGGTGTTGTTGACTGATGTCTCGGCGGATGTCGCTCCGGTTTCCGGCCAGGCAGTGAGCTCCAAGGCCGTTAAGGCTGGGTTGGATTATGTGCGTGGTTTTTCGAGCGAGTTCTTGGGACAAGTCAAGGATATTTCCACGCCTTCGGTCGAAGCCATCTCGGCAAACCTCAATAACGGCATTGAAGTGTCGCTGGGCGATTCGGACGATATCGTCAAGAAGGAACGCGTAGTCACCAAGTTGCTTTCGCAGGTAGAGGGCGTAACGTATATCAATGTGCGCTCTCCGGGTAACTACACATTTAGGAATGCTCCGACCTCGTAGCGCTGGTTGATGCTTTGTTGAGGGGCCATACCACGCCGTTTATCTGGTTTGTTTGGTTTTCACGGTCAATTATTTGACTGATACGTTCATAATGTGCAACCATAATACGGTTTACCTTTGCATTTACTTTCAACCTGAAGGTTAATGTGCGCAGGGGTCGACCCATGCTATGGCTATAACCTTTGTTCGGAGGACCGACATGCACGAGACAGAGATCAACAACTACCTTGCCGTCATTAAGGTGGTCGGCGTCGGCGGCGGCGGTACCAACGCGGTCAATCGAATGATCGAAGAGGGTATCCGCGGCGTCGAGTTTGTTGCCATCAACACCGATGCTCAGGCACTCGCGATCTCTGATGCCGATATCAAGGTGCACATCGGCACCGACCTTACCCGCGGCCTGGGCGCCGGCGCCAACCCCGAGGTTGGCCGCAAGGCTGCCGATGAGTCCCGCGACGACATTGCCGAGGCGCTCGCTGGCGCCGACATGGTGTTCATCACCTGCGGCGAGGGCGGTGGTACCGGTACCGGCGCTGCCCCCATCGTTGCCGATATCGCGATGAACGAGGTCGGCGCGCTGACCGTCGCCGTCGTGACCAAGCCCTTCACCTTCGAGGGCCGCAAGCGCAAGAAGAGCGCCGAGGAGGGCATCAAGACCCTCTCCGATTGCGTCGACACCATGATCGTTATCCCTAACGACAAGCTGCTCGACATCGCCGAGAAGAAGACCACCATGCTCGAGGCCTTCGCGATTGCCGATGGCGTCCTTTCCCAGGGCACCCAGGGCATCACCGACCTCATCACCGTCCCCGGTATCATCAACCTGGACTTCGCCGATGTTAAGACCATCATGAAGCAGGCCGGTACCGCCATGATGGGTATCGGTACCGCTTCTGGGGACACCCGTGCCGTCGACGCTGCCCAGCAGGCTATCTCCAGTCCGCTGCTCGAGAGCTCCATCGATGGCGCCACGCGCGTCCTGCTTTCCATTGCCGGTTCCAAGGACCTGGGCATCCAGGAGATCAGCGACGCCGCCGACGTTGTCGCCAACGCCGTCGACCCCGAGGCCAACATCATCTTCGGTACCGTTGTCGACGAGTCCCTGGGCGATCAGGTGCGTATTACCGTCATCGCTACGGGCTTCTCCGACTCCAACGTCAACCGTCAGGACGAGCTCTTCGCTGCACAGCAGTCCCAGAGCAAGGCCGCTGCTTCTACCGAGCCGCAGCGCACCGCTCCTGCCACGAGCCCGGCTCAGGCCGCTCCGACCCGCAACGTCGGTGGCACCGAGCTTCCTAACTTCGGCAACGATCAGTTCGAGCTTCCCGACTTCCTGAAGCGCGGTAGCTTCTAAGTCGTTCTTTGCATTGTTGCTCACGGGGGCGTGTCCGTATGGACGCGCCCTTTTTATTTCGACTTTGTAAACTAGAACCTCCAATCTCTTTACGTTCCCTTTACGATTGCCTCCAGCGCAGCAGGTATCCTTTTAGAGAAGTATGACAGCCGTATAAACGCGGGCTGTAGCGGCGATGCCGCGGTACTTGTGTTATTAGGAGGCTTTAGTATGGCAGCACGTGCGGACAAAGTTTCGCGTGTCGACCATGATGGAGTTACGTTGGTGGAGGGCGCGACATCCGATGTTCGCTTTGCCTTCACCGAGCGCGCCGGTGGCGTTTCCGAAGATGCGTACTCCTCACTCAACTTGGGCTCGCATGTTGGCGATGACCCCTTTGCTGTTCAAGAAAATCGTCGTCGTGCGCTCGAGGCTATGGGTGCCGCCGAGTGCGAGCACAACCTGCTCGTTCCCAATCAGGTCCATGGTGATCATATCGTTGCGGTGACCTCGAACGGCGCCGATGACCTTGAGGACGTTCGCGAGCAGATTGCCGAGGGCTGCGATGCCATCGTCTGCATGGCCCGTGAGGTACCCGTGATGCTCTGCTTTGCCGATTGCGTTCCCGTGGTGCTGGTGGCCCCCGGCGGATTTGCCGTGGTGCACTCCGGTTGGAAGGGCACGATTGCACGTATTTCCGCCAAGGCGTGCCAGGCGCTTTGCGATGCTGCCGGCTGCGATGCGAGCGACGTTTCCGCCTATATCGGCCCCCATATCTTGGGTGACGAATATGAGGTATCCCAGGAACTCATGGATCGCTTTGCCGCCGAGTTCTCTTGCATCGATGCGAATACCTCTCGCATGCTCGATCTTTCCGCTGCCATTCGCGAGGCGCTGGTAGATGTCGGTGTCGACGCGGATAATATCGTGGATACCCAGCTTTCGACTGTGCGTCAGAA
>CABSZR010000214.1 GCA_902482185.1 uncultured Collinsella sp.
GAATACACACAACGCCCGTCAACGTGCCCACGCGCGCACGGTCGCCCTGCGCACGCTTAACAATCCACTCGACCATCTACATCCGCCCCCACGGTACTACCTATATATCTATTGCTCAAACGGATTGTAGTGTAGCCACTTTGTCCCCCAGATACAAAAAAGGCCGCAACCCACACGGGCCACGGCCTTGGAATATGGCAAAGGAATCGTCCTTGTGTCGCACAGGTTTACGCGCTTACTTCGGCCACGCTCTTCGAGGTTTCGGGTGAATCGGCTCCGTCCCCCGTCGTCTGTCCCTTCGCCGGCACCACGCCAAAGCAGTAGCTCAGCGCCGCAGACACCGCAAATGCCACACCGCCGGCAGCGCAGCACCACAGCAGGTTCGAGATGCCGCCCGTGGCAAAGCCAATGACCATAAGGACATTCGTCATGCCGATGGTATAGGCCGTAACGTGGCCCACGGCCGCAACAAGGCCTCCGACGGCGCCGCCAATGGCCATGCACGTCAGGCACCTGCCATATTTAAAGCCGCAACCGTACAGCGCCGGCTCGCTTACGCCGCCAAGAACACCCGAGATTGAATAGCCCAGCATGAGCGCCTTCTCGTCCTTATCCGCAACGCGAAGCGACGCGCCAAAGGGCATGCCCCAAACGGCGAACGTCGCCATTGTCGCGGCAATGAGAATGCACGAATCCGTTCCCACGCTCATAAACTGCGCGTACGCAAGCGATAGGACAACGTTGCTGACGCCCGCAATCTTAAGAAACTCCCAACCCGCGGCAAGCCCCATGAGCGTGAGCAGCGACACGATGCCACCGGAATTGCCAAGCATAAACATAAGTTGGCCCAACAGCATGCCCAGATAGCTGCCCGCCGGTGCCGTAATACACAGCGAAACCGGAACCATGACAAGCATGGTCGCAAACGGAACGAACGAAAACGCCACGGCCTTAGGGATAACGCGCTTAAAGAAACACTCCACTCGCCATAGCACGGGCACCGAGATGAGAATCGGAATAACAGTCGTCGTGTAATCGTTGACCGGCGCGGGAAGCAGACCATACACGGAAGTCATCGATGCTCCCGTCGTCGATGCGGCATCGACAAGCTTGAGTAAATCGGGTGCAATCAATACGCCGCCCAGCATCATGCCCAGCTGCTCCGAGCAACCGAGCTGGCGGGCGGCCGCCCAACCAAGATAAATGGGCAAAAAGTAGTAGCCGGCGTTATAGAGCCAACTGTAGAACAGGCGATAGATATCGGAATCGGCAGACCACAGGCCCAGCATGCCTTCGCCCATAATGACAGCGACGGTGCGGAACAACGCCGCGCAGACAATAAACGGCAGCGCCGACATCATGCTTTTGGACAGATAGTCCACCACGGCCATGGCGTTTGATGAAACCGACGTTGTAAACGAGGTGTTAGAAACTTGTAGCATGGAACGCCTTTCCCAATATGACATGCGGGCTGTCCCTTTGTCACATCGTGCGGTACTGACCGATTGCGCGGTACTTTTCGTAGCGGAGGTTTGTGAGGGTCGCGTCGTCGAGCTGCCCAAGCGTATCGAAGGCATCAAATGCCGAGGACATGACGGCACCGGCGATCTCCTCATGCGACAGGCCCTTATCGTCAACAATGCCGTCGATGATGCCGAGCGCCAGCAGATCGGGGGCCGTGAGCTTAAGCGCCTCGGCGGCCTCATCCGCACGCTCGGTATCCTTCCACAGGATCGACGCACAGGCCTCGGGGCTCACGACTGAATAGGCCGAGCTCGAGAGCATCAGGATGCGGTCGGCCACGGACAGCGCCAGCGCGCCACCAGAGCCGCCCTCGCCCGTCACCACCGAGACAATCGGTGTCTTAAGGCCGCTCATCTCCATGAGATTCTGGGCAATCGCCTCGCCCTGACCGCGCTCCTCGGCACCGATGCCGCAAAACGCGCCCGAAGTATCGACCAGGCACAGAACCGGTCGACCAAACTTTTCGGCCTGGCGCATAAGGCGACGCGCTTTGCGGTAGCCTTCGGGATGCGCCATGCCAAAGTTGCGGCGCATACGCTCTTTGGTCGTGGTGCCGCGCTCGATGGCGATGACCGTTACGGGACGTCCGTCTTTCCAGCCAATGCCAGCCACCACAGCGGCATCGTCGCCAAAGTAGCGGTCGCCGTGCAGCTCCACAAATCCATCCAGGCCCAGCGAGATCATCTCGCCCGCCGTGGCACGATCTGCCGAGCGCGTCTGCTTGACAATTTCGAGTGCGGCTTTTGGCGCGGCCGAGCGCTTGAACAAATGTCCCAGCTTTTTGCCGCGGCGGCCCGTATGCACGATCTCATGTGGTGCCCCCAGGCCGGGTGCGCGCCCTTCGTGCAGCGCCAGCAGCTCTCCCACTGTGAGCGCAATCTCGCCACGCGGAACAACGGCATCGCAAAAGCCGTGCTCCAGCAAAAACTCGGAGCGCTGGAATCCCTTGGGCAAGCGCTTGTGCATGTTCTGCTCGATCACGCGCGGGCCGGCAAATGCCGTCAGGGCATCGGGCTCGGCCAAGATGATGTCGCCTTCCATGGCAAAGCTCGCAGTCACGCCACCGGTCGTCGGATCGGTGAGCACCGTGATGTATAGGCCGCCCGCCTCGCTATGACGCCTAACCGCCGCAGAGATTTTGGCCATCTGCATGAGCGAGGTCACGCCCTCCTGCATGCGGGCGCCACCCGATACGGTAAAGCCAACGACCGGCAATCCCAACTCGGTCGCATGCTCAAATGTGCGACAGATCTTCTCGCCCACCACGGAACCCATCGAGCCCATCATAAAGTTGGCGTCCATAAAGAAGAGCGCGGTATCGAAGCCGCAGATTTTACCCCTACCGCACACGACGGCATCACGCTCGCCCGAACGCTCGCTCACGCTCTTGAGCTTGTCGGCATAGCCGGGAAACGAGAGAAAGTCCTCCGACGCCAGATTGGCATCCCATTCCTCAAACGTGCCCTCGTCGACCGTCATGCGCATGCGCGCGCGACCACTCACGCGAAAGTGTTTTCCGCAACGAGGGCAGACCTCGAGGTTGTCGTGCAGACGTGCTTCATCGATCACACGGCGGCACTCCGGACACTTGATAAACACGTGGCGCGCGGGAAACTCGGCGCACGACTCGGTCATCGGCCCCTCGAGGACGTTGACCGTCTTCGCTTTTCTATTCACCAGCATAGAGATGCCCCATCAGATCGGTGTGATACATGCCCGACAAGAACTCGTCGTTTGCCAGCACGTCGAGCTGAAGCTCGCTGTTTTCGCTCACGCCCTCAATCACGAGCTCGCCCAGGGCCGAGCGCATCTTGCGAATGGCGCCGTCACGCGTGGGCGCACACACGATGAGCTTGCCGAGCATGGAGTCGTAGTACGGCGGAACGTTCGCACCGGTAAAC
>CABSZR010000215.1 GCA_902482185.1 uncultured Collinsella sp.
CTTGCCGAGACACTGGCCGCTCAAAGTCGCGAGATCCGTGCAGCTCACCGTGCCGCGGTCGAGCGCGAGATCGAGCGTGCACCCGTCAAGCTGCTGATTCCCACCGGCACGCTCATCTTGCCGGCGTTGCTTCTGTCCATATTAGGCCCGCTGCTGGGAGCAGGCGGGATGATGTAGGGAGGAATACATGAACACGATGACTGACGTTGCTGGCAAGGTCTGGAGCTGGGCTGTTTGCCAGTCAATTCGCGCTCGCCAGCATGCCGGGGAGCTACTGCAGGAGGAGAGTGCGCAGGGCACCACCGAATACGCCATCTTGGTCGGCGTGCTCGTGGTGATCGCCATCATTGCCATTGTCGCATTTAAGGGCAAGGTCCAAGATCTATGGAACGCTATCAGCGAGGGCATCAACAGCCTGTAGAGGGCGCCCGTCCCGTCGGCGCGTTGCTGGTGCTCGCCTGTGCGGTCGTGGCGGTGGCAGTGGCGGTTTGGGGGCTTAACGCAGCACGGCAACAACGTTTAGGGGTTGCCGCGGATGCGGGCTCGGGTTCGGCTGCGGCGTCTCAAATAGACGATGCGCGAGACGCGGACGATGCGAATGCCGCCGTCACGGCGCAAACGTTCTTGCAAGCACTCGACGAGCGAGCGGACGCTGCAACGGGTTCATCTGCAAACAATGCCGTCGCTGTTCGTCTCGCATGGTCCGAGTGCCGACCGATGACCGAAGCGGCGGCGGATATGCTGCGTGCCTATTGCGAGGTGCCCACGGCGCAACTTGCTCTGAGTGGCTATCTCGACATCAAGGGCAACGTGTGGGGCGCCATCGTGCGTGACGGACGCGGCTGGGTCGATATGGTGACGGTTGCCGCGGATGCTGGTGATACTTCGTGTCGCCTGCGCGTGGTCCGCCTGACCCCGCAGACAACGAACTCAAAGGAGGGGTCGTGAAATGCATGATGTCCTGCGTGAGGAATCTGCCCAGGCAACGGTCGAATACGCCATCGTCACGGTGGCACTGCTTTCCATCGTGCTGGCGATCGCAGGGCTTTGGTGTGCCGGTGCCGATGGGCGCTTGGCGGCGCTGGTCGAGCGGACGGCGTCTCACGGCGTCACCTCGACATCGGTTGTCGACGCTGCTGCGGGTGCTAAGGACATCGTGCTCTATTGATGTCACGCGCGAGGACCGGGCGCAGTCTACGGTCGAGGCGGCATTCCTACTGCCGACGTTTCTGACGCTCGTCCTGTTGGCGCTGCAGCCGGTGTGCCTGCTCTATACGCGCGCGGTCATGGAGTCTGCCGCCGCCGAGACCGCGCGGCTCATGACCACGACGACGGTGGGGGATGACGAGGATATTAAGGAGTTTGCCCGCCGCCGTCTTGCCGCGGTTCCCGACGTTTCGATTTTCCATGCCGGCGGGCCCCTGTCGTGGGATATCGAGCTTGGTCGGGCCGATGCGGACGGCGTCTCGTCCGTTTCCGTTACCGGCGAGGTTAAACCGCTGCCCGTGATCGGTGCGTTTGCGCGGGCTATGGGTAGCGCAGGCCATAACGGCTATGTCGAGCTTAAGGTCGACGTCTCGTATCGATCGCGTCCCGAGTGGCTGGAGGGAGATTATGATTCATGGATTGCTGCATGGGATTAAGCGCTGCCTGTTGAAGGTGACGAGGGGGTTTGCGTGCCGTTGCCGACCGCATGCTCGCTGCAAGCGAGGCGGCTTTATGGGTCGAGCCGGTATCGACCTGTTTATCGAAGACGGTGCCTACACCACGCTCTCCTCCGCGGTGGTCATCTTGGTGGTGCTCACGTTGCTGTTTTCGTCGACGGCGGCGATATGGAGCATGTCGCGCGCGGGGGACACCCAGGTGGCTGCCGATAGCGGTGCGCTGGCAGGCGCCAATGTGGTGGCGTCCTACCATACGGCTGCGACAGTGGTGGATGCGAGCATATTGAGCTTGGGCCTAGCGGGGTTTGCCACGATCGGCACCGGCTTGGTCGCCATCCTTATTCCGGGTGCCGAGCTTGCCGCGGGCGATATGGTCGACACGGGGATCGAGATCATTAAAACGCGCAATAAGTTTGCCAAAAGCGCCTCCAAGGGCCTGCAGAAAATCGAGATGGCTCTACCGTATCTGGTTGCCGCGCGAGCTACGCAGGCCGTGTCGGCGCAGGATACCGATGGTGCGACCTATACCGGTACGGCGCTTGCCGTGCCCAGGACATCCGAGTCGGATTTCGTTGCGCTCGAGGGGTCCGAGATCTCGACCGATGTCATTAAAGACACATCGAAAGATCTGGAACGCGCAGCAGATGAGCTGCAGAAGGCCTCGGAGGAGACGGCGAAAGCAAAAGAGCGCGCCTGGCTTGCGGATTGCGGCGGGTCGGATCCGGCTTCGGTCGGCAGCCGCTCATGCATGTGGGAACGCGCGAAGAGCCTGGCAAAGCTATCGGATATTGAGAATCCGCACAAAGCCTCGAGTATCACGTGGGAGCCGCAAGTGGCACTCGATCGCGCGAAGGCCTACTATCACCAGCGTCTGGCAGACGAAAAACCGCAGGGTTCAAGCGTCGAGATGAAGGCGGAGTCGGCGGCGCGCAAGGCGTTTTACACCTATGCGAGCGCAGAGGTCAATCGCGCATATATAACCGAAGACGGAGACCGGGCCACTTCCTATATTCCGTTGTTGCCGCGCAACACTGACGAGGTGCGAGCGACGGAACTCTATACCGATGCGGCGTGGCCAACCAGTACCAACGATGGCAAAACGTATCTGCATTATGGAACGAGCTGCCCCAACTATAAGAAAGGGACGCCAGGCGGGCTAGCCTCGGTCGCTGCTTATGACGGGCAGGACAAATGCAACAGATGCCATTTTGGTGTTTCGTCGCTCGGCGCCGTTGCGGCTCCTTCGACTTCTATCGAAAACGGCTTCGAGTACCACTTTGATCGATTCAAAGACGCCCTGGAGAAATACGTCGAATGCCGCAACAAAGAGCTCGAGCTCATGCGTCAGACCGAGGACGAGGCTGACCGTGCGGGCAATGCGTTTGATCAGGCCATTAAAGCGCTTTCGGGCGAGCGTCCGCGTATCGCTCCGCCCGGTCGCAACGGCGTGGTTGCCCTTGCGGTTTCGGGTGCCATCTCGAGCCCCGATGAGCTCAGCTCTTCGTTTAACACGACAGTCAGGCTTGGCGATCGCGGCGCGATCTCTGCTGCGGTGCTGGCGCCCGATGACGCGACGGCGCAGAACAACGTTCTCTCGCGGTTTTTCTCGACGCTGGAGGAGCGTTCGGGTGGCGTTGTCGGCGTACTCGATGGCGTCATGGATGTTTGGGGACGGCTGCTTGTGGGATACGGAGACATCCAAGGCTCGGCTGACGAGCTCATGGGCGAGATGATCGATGGCCTGGGAGGGGGC
>CABSZR010000216.1 GCA_902482185.1 uncultured Collinsella sp.
TTTGTGGTGGTTTTAGGTGGCGTTGACGGTTAGGCCTGGAAGGTATCTCGGTCGGGGGCGAAGGACTGCATGGCCGCGATGGTGCGGTCAAAGAGCTCGGGGAGCTCCCAGCCCAACATCTCGGCGCCCTGCGAAATCACGTCGCGCGAGCAGCCGGCGGCAAAGCGTTTGTCCTTGAACTTCTTCTTGAGCGACTTAGTCGTAAAGTCCATAACGCTCTTGCTCGGGCGCATGATGACGGCAGCGCCGATCAGGCCGGTGAGCTCATCGCAGGCAAACAGGATCTTTTCCATCTGCAGCTCGGGCTTGGGTAGTGAGGTGTTGAAGTCCGACGTGTGCGTCTGGATGGCGCGAATGAGCTCGGGAGACGCACCTTCGCCCTCAAGAATCTCGGCAGCATAGATGGTGTGGTTCATGGGGTCGTCCTCATGCTCCTCCCAATCCAGGTCGTGCAGCAGACCGACGATGCCCCAAAACTCCTCGTTCTCGGGGTCGAACTCGCGCGCAAAGTAGCGCATAGTGCCCTCGACCGTCTCGCCATGGGTGATGTGGAACGGGTCCTTGTTGTGCTCGTTGAGCAGTTCGAACGCGCGGTCGCGGGTGATTCCGGCGGTAAGCGGCTCTGCCATAAGAGACTCCTTGTGCTCGTGGGTATCGATAAGAATGAATACTACTAGAACAAGAAAACCACCACAAAGGTGCCTGTCCCCTTTGTGGTGGTTTTTGGCGCGGATGGGTTAGTTGAGGGCGGCTTGGGCTAGGCGAGCTTCGGCGGCCTCCTCGGTGACGCCAAGGGCCACGGCGAACTCCTCGATGGAGCGGCGTTTGGCCTCCTTGAGTACGCGCATGTAGTAGGAGCTGGGTTTTTTATCAGCTTCCTCGGCCTGGCGAATGCGGTGCATCATGGTTTTTGCCACGCGGACCGTCTCGGGCGCGCCCAGCTTGAGCTGCTGCTTAAAGTGTGTCTCCTCAAGTGAGCTGTTGCGCTCGGTAAAGGTGTCGCACTCCAGCTCGTCATAGTGGCTCAGCAAGTGCTCGGCATCTTGCTGCGAGATGGCGGCGTGCAAACGGTCGGCCTGCGCCACGGGGTACATGAGGATCGTCTGCGCATGTCCCTGCTTGGTCTCGAGCAGCAGCATGGGCTGCGGTGTGTCGTCCCTAAAACCGACGACGGTGCAGACTCCCTGACCCGGATGAATGACGTGTTGACCGATTGAGAACATGCTACCTCCAACTTATACGAATTTACGTATGTCTAGAATAACACGCTGACGTGCGCAAACCCGTACTTTATGCAGGAAAAGCACACAACTCTGATAGGTAAGAGTATTCGATAACAGACGCAGCTCATTCACACCTTTATGCATTTTCAACGCCTGCATAATCTGCAGGCAGACCGGCATCTTTGAGTGACTCCATACAAGCTGTAGTCATTTTTGTGCATATGCAATATCTATTAGCTTTACCCTGCGACAGTGCCCGTCGCTTGTGATAGAGTGCTACAAACTCTGGCTTTTGCCCTACGAGTGACCAAGAGCTCGGGGGCTTTAACACAAGGAGGATCTATGCCCGAGAAGATTGAAGAGCTGGTACGCGCTGCGCTTGCTGCGGCCCAGGAGGCCGGCGACCTTTCCGCATTTGAACTTGACGATTGCGCTATCGAGCGACCGGCTGACACTTCTCATGGCGAGTGGACCTCCACCATGGCCCTGAAGTCCGCCAAGCTGGCCCACTGCGCCCCGCGCAAGATCGCCGAGGCCATCGTTGCCCATATGCCCGAGGACCCCGCGATCGAGAAGGTCGAGATCGCAGGCCCCGGCTTCATCAACTTCTACCTCTCCGTCGCCGTCAAGAATGCCATCTTTGGCGAGGCTCGCGAGAAGGGTATGGACTTCGCTAAGTCCAACGTCGGTGGCGGCCTGAAGACTCAGGTCGAGTTCGTCTCCGCCAACCCCGTCGGCCCCATGCACATCGGTCATGGCCGCTGGGCCGCTCTGGGCGACTCCCTTTGCCGTGTTATGGACCACGCCGGTTACGACATCCAGCGTGAGTTCTACATCAACGACCACGGCTCTCAGATGAACACCTTCGGCAACTCCATCAGCACGCGCTATATGCAGCTTGCCGACATCATCGCTAAGCAGGGTGTGGATATCGACGAGGCTCACAAGCTGCTGATCGCAGACCGCGACGCCTTTGTTGCCGACGAGAACGACGAGCACCCCGAGACCCATCCGTACCAGGACAACTTTGCCGAGACTCTGGGCAAGGACTCCTACGGCGGCGACTACATCATCGACGAGGCCGCCGAGTTCTGGCGCACCGACGGCGATAAGTGGGTCAACGCCGATCCGCAGGAGCGCATGGAGAGCTTCCGCGAGCGCGGCTATGTAAAGATGGTCGACAACATGCGCGACCTCTGCCACGCCGTCAATTGCGACTTCGATCGTTGGTTCTCCGAGCGCTCGCTGTATGTGAAGGACACCGAGGGCGAGACCGCCGGCACCTCCGCCGTCGACCGCGCTTTTGAGAAGCTCGACAAGATGGGCTACCTCTACACCAAGGACGGCGCCCTGTGGTTCCGCTCCACCGACCTGGGCGATGACAAGGACCGCGTTCTGATCAAGTCCGACGGCGAGTACACCTACTTCGCCTCCGACGTTGCCTATCACTGGGATAAGTTCCAGCGCGTCGACCACGTCATCGACATCTGGGGCGCCGACCACCACGGCTACATCGAGCGCGTCCGCTGCGTCTGCGACGCTCTTGGCTATCCCGGCAAGTTTGAGGTTCTGCTGGGCCAGCTCGTCAACCTGCTGCGTAACGGCAAGCCCGTCCGTATGTCCAAGCGCAAGGGCACCATGGTGACCCTGCAGGAGCTCGTCGACGAGGTCGGCTCCGATGCCGCTCGCTACACGCTCATCTCCAAGAGCTCCAACCAGATGGTCGACTTCGATATCGAGGCCGTTAAGAAGCGCGACAACTCCAACCCGGTGTACTACGTGCAGTACGCTCACGCCCGCGTGTGCTCCATCCTGCGCCGTGCCGCTGACGTTACGCCCGAGCAGGCTGACGAGATGGGCATGAAGGCCGTCGCCGCCAAGGCCATCGGTGAGAACGTCGATTACTCGCTGCTGACCGACCCGACCGAGCTCGCCCTTTCGCGCAAGCTCAACGAGCTCACCGACCTCATCGGTAGCTGTGCTCGCGATCGCGCCCCGTTCCGCCTGACGCACTTTGCCGAGGAGCTCGCTGGCGACTTCCACAGCTTCTACGCCGCCTGCCAGGTCCTTCCGAGCGAGGGCCGTCCCGTCGACCCTGAGCTCTCGCGCGCCCGTCTGGCCGCCTGCGACGCCGTCCGTGTGACGCTCGCCCTGGTGCTTACCCTCGTTGGCGTTTCTGCCCCCGAGCAGATG
>CABSZR010000217.1 GCA_902482185.1 uncultured Collinsella sp.
GTACCCATTCAGGCTATACTTGAGCCCACCACATAAACGGGGAGCTTGCAGGACATGACGGCAGGGGAGAGGTGACGGGCGAGTGCGGGATTGTCGAGATCGCCGCTTTTCAGGATGGGCCAGAACTCATGCAGTGTGTTGAGGCAAGGTCCCAGCAGTTTGTCACTCACGTTCCACAGCGCCTGCAGGCCGCCGCTGCCTTCATTCCGCTCGATATCTAGCAGTGCGCGGTGGAGGCGAGCCGTCTCGCGCACAAAGGGTGGGATGCCCAGGACTTCAAAAGCATCTTGGGCCGCGCGCATCTGCTTGGCGGGCGAAATGATGACCTGCAGCATGGACTCTCCTCTGCCAAAAAAGTTGCGGTGGAATACGGTCTGTTTTGGCCGTTTATGGGCCAGTTTAGTCCGTATTTCACCGCAACTGATGAAGGGTGGATTAGGCGCGCTCGAGGAAGGCTTTGTAGCCGCGGTAGGCCTCGTAGATATCGGCCTTGTTGGCGACCTCCCACAGGGCGTGCATGGACAGGACGGCAACGCCGGAGTCGATGACGTTCATGCCATACTTGGCCATGATGTAGGCAATGGTGCCGCCACCGCCTGCGTTGACGCGACCGAGCTCACAGGTCTGGAAGTCCACACCGGCCTCGTCCATGATGTCGCGGACGAGGGCCACGTACTCGGCATCGGCGTCGTTGGAACCGCCCTTGCCGCGGCTGCCCGTGTACTTGTTAAAGCACAGGCCACGACCCATAAAGGCGGCGTTCTTCGTCTCGAACTTGCCGGCATAGCCCGGGTCGAAACCGGCGGACACGTCGGAGGAGAGCATGCGGCTGCGGGCGAGTGCGCGGCGTAGGGTCAGCGGGCTATCCTCGCCGGCGAGCGTCATGATCTCGGCGACGGTGTTCTCGAAGAAACGGCTCGTCATACCGGTGGCACCCACGGAGCCGATCTCCTCCTTGTCGACGATGAGCGTGATGCTCGTGCGCTCCACGTTGGCGACGTCGATCTGGGCGAGCATGGACGGATAGGCGCAGACACGGTCGTCGTGGCCATAGCCCAAAATCATGGAGCGGTCGAGGCCCATGTCGCGGGCGGGACCGGCGGGCACGACCTCGATCTCGGCGGAGAGGAAGTCCTCCTCCTCGACGTCGTACTGCTCCTTGAGGATGTCCAGGAACATCTGCTTGACGGGCTCCTTGGGGGCGTCCTTGTCGTCCTCGTCAAACTTGACGGGACGGCCGCCCACGATCACGTCGAGGATCTCGGCGTCGACGGCGTCCTTGGCGGGCTTGGACATCTGCTCGCTCGAGAGGTGGATCAGCAGGTCGGAGATGGTAAAGACCGGATCGTCTGCCTTGTCGCCGATGTTGATGTCGACGGTGGTGCCGTCCTTTTTGCAGATGACGCCCACGAGTGCAAGCGGGGAGGCCACCCAGTGGTAGCTCTTGACGCCGCCGTAGTAGTGCGTGTCGAGGTAGGCCATGTCGCCGGCCTCGAAGGCGGGATTCTGCTTAAGGTCCAGGCGCGGCGAGTCCACGTGAGCACCCAGGATGTTAAAGCCCTGCTCGAGCGGGGCGGTGCCCAGGTTGACGAGCATGAGGTCTTTGCCGTGATTGGCGGCGTACACCTTGTCGCCGGCCTTGAGCGCGCGGCCCTCGGCGATTACGGTCTCTAGATTGACGTAGCCCGCCTCCGCGGCCATCTTGATGCCGGTCTTGACGCACAGGCGCTCGGTCTTGTTCTCGCTCAAAAACTGCTTATAGCCGCGGCAAAGCTCCTCGAGCTCCTCGACTTGCTGTGGCGTGTACTTTTTCCATGCGCAGGGACGCTCCATGACGCAGGCTCCTTTCGGATCGATCGTGCTGGTTGATGTACCGTGAGCCATCGTATCACGCGCGGGCCCGCGGCGGCAGGGAAGCCTGATGTGCGGTGGCCGCGGGGCGGGGAGCGTGTAAACTGGTGTGAGCAAACCGTGCCCAGCCCAAAGCGAGGTATTCAATATGTCTGACAAGCGCCGCACCTTTGCCGTTATCGACGGCAACTCGCTCATGCACCGCGCCTTCCACGCCGTGCCGCCCACCATGAATGCGCCGGACGGGCGCCCCACCAACGCGATCTTTGGCTTTCTGAACATGTTTCTTAAGATGATCGATGCCTTTAACCCCGACGGTGTGGTCGTGGCGTTTGACAAGGGCAAGCCGCGCGTGCGCATGGAGATGCTGCCGCAGTACAAGGCTCAACGTCCGCCCATGGACCCCGATCTGCATGCGCAGTTCCCTATGATTAAGGAGCTGCTCACCGCGCTCAACGTGCCGATTCTGCAGTCCGAGGGCTGGGAAGGCGACGATATCCTGGGAACCATGGCGCGCCTGGGTGAAGAGGCCGGCTGCGACATGCTACTGGTGACCGGCGACCGCGACATGTATCAACTCGTGACCGAGCACGTCAACGTGGTCTCGACCCGCAAGGGCCTGTCCGACGTGGCGATCATGACGCCCGAGAGCGTGGACGACCTGTATCACGGCATTACGCCGGCGCTCGTGCCCGATTTTTACGGTCTAAAGGGCGATACGTCGGACAACATTCCCGGCGTACCGGGCATCGGGCCCAAAAAGGCGAGCGCGCTCATCGCACAGTACGGCAGCTTGGACGAGGTCATCGCGCATGCCGACGAGGTCAAGGGCAAGATGGGCGAGAACCTGCGTGCGCACATCGACGATGCGCTGCTGAGCCGCAAGGTCGCAACCATTCGCACCGATGCGCCCGTCGAGCTCGACTTTGACGAAACGTCCTTCCCGGCGTTTTCTGCCGACGAAGTGTCCGCGGCGCTGGGCACGCTTGGTATCACCGCCATGCAGAACCGTTTCTTGGCGCTGATCGGCGGCGAGGGCGGGGCTGCTGCTGCCTCCAGTGTGTTTGAGATACCTGCTATGGTTCGCGCAGCCGCCGGCGATGCCGACGCGCTTGGTGCCGTTGCGGCTGAGGTCTCCCGCGCGATTGATGCCGGCGAGTGGGTCGCCGCCGTGGTGGACGACGACAAGGAAGAGGGCGCGCTCTTTGGACTGACGCGCACGCTGTGGTTGGCGACGTCCAAGGGCCTGTTCGCGCTCGAGGAAGGCGACAGCGATGCGGCGGCTGAGGTTGAGGGCTTCAACTTCGTCCACGGCGTGATCGCTGGTGTGCTCGCGCGCCTGTTTATGGAGGGCCGCGTGGCGAGCCCGGATATGAAAGCGCTGCTGCATGAGTTTTCGCCCATCGATTCTTCGGAGCCCGAGCTCATGGATCCGCTGGCAGTCGACTCCACGCGCATCTTCGACACCGTGGTTGCCGCCTACCTGCTGGATTCTGACCGCTCTGAGTTTGACGAGGCGTATCTGGCCGATACCTATCTGCAGATGGCGCTGC
>CABSZR010000218.1 GCA_902482185.1 uncultured Collinsella sp.
GGCGGCAAGCACGCAATCTTCGTAGCTGGTAGTGTTGACGAAGCACCAGGTAGCGGCTTTAAGCGTGTCGCGCACGAAACCGCCGGACCTGATTTCGTGCTCGGGCACGTCTTTCAGCTGGAGCACCCATGAGGGAAGCGCGCCGTTCATCACGCTCCTCATCAGCTTGACAAATATGATGCACGCGTCGGTCGACGTTCTGTGGGCGTGCGTAATCGCGGAGACCTCGCTGATCTCTTCGTCTGTCGCATCGGTGAACGCTAGGGGCGCGATGCGCATGAGCGATCCGTTGCCGTTGTCGCGCTTGCTGGAGCCTCCTTTGCCGGTGTGCAGGGCGTGGGCGGTCGTGCCGCCATAATCGAAAACGCCGTCGATCGTATACTCGCCACGGGCAATCCAGCTTACGAACTTATCGCGCATGTCCTCGGTGTCAATGCGGCCGAGCTCTCTGATGGAGTCGCAGGTGGCGAGCGTCATAGATGTGTCGTCGCTCCAGGTGCCGGCGGGCTGCCCATGCGTGCCGTAGCCGATCATGCCCGTGCATTTGAACGTGCCGCGAGGCATAAACTCGTATGGAACGCCCAGCGCGTCGCCAATGGCAAACCCGTAGATGCAGTCGCGCAATGTTGGTTTTGGTCTGTCTGTCATGGAAAGCTCCTCTTATCCCGGGTGATGTGGAGCGCCGTCGGGGGTATCGGTCGCAACGTGCTGCTACCCTTGCGTTTCGCCATTAGTCGCTTCGTTGATGGCGCGGTACTCGGCACTCAGCTCGCGCGCCAGCTCTTCCTTGCTTGGAAGATACGGCAGGTATTTGGCGGCAAACACTTGGTCGTTGTCTTCGGGCAGCGTGTACTCGACGATCGAATCGCTTTTGTCCGCGCAGAGCACGATGCCTATGGGCGGATTGTCGCCTTCGTTCATGAGCTCACGCGTGTAGTAGTTCACATACATTTGCATCTGGCCCAGGTCCTGATGCGTAAGGTCATCGGTCTTAAGGTCGATGAGCACGAAGCAGCGCATCAGATAGTTGTAAAATACAAGGTCAATATAGAAATGACGCCCATCAAAGGTGATGCGCTTTTGGCGCGCCTCGAAAGCGAAGCCACGGCCAAGCTCCGGCAGGAACTTCTGAAGATGCGTGATGAGCGCCTGCTCTAGATCGCTCTCGCGAAACGCAGCATCGTCCGAGAAACCTAAAAACTCCAGCACATATGGGTCGCGGATGATATCCTCGGGGCGACGAGCCGGGGCGCTCTTTTGGATTTCCTGGGTGACGGCCTCTTTGTCCTTGCTGGCAAGTAGGCGCTCGCGGAACATGGTGTTGATCTGGCGTTCGAGCTGACGCGTGCTCCAGCGAGAGTCGGCGCATTCGTTCATGTACCAGGCGCGAGCTTCGGGGTCAGGAATGCGTATTAACCTGCGATAATGTGTCCAACTCAATTCGGGACGCAGTGAGTCCCGAATTGGAAATGCAAGATAGAACTGACGCATTTTACGCAGCTCTCTTGCTTCAAAACCTTTACCAAAATCCTTGGTAAGTCTGATTGCGAGGGCCTTGAGCAGCGCCTCTCCATACTTGGCACGCTCCTCTCCGCCCTGCTCATCAACAATGCTCTTGCCAATCTCCCAATACGCCTCGACCATCGCAAAGTTAACGGCGGTATAGGCCTTGTCGCGAGCGGCGTTGAGAATCGAGGAAACCTGCTTGTAAAAAACTTCTGGCACGATTGCCGATTCCCCGCGGTTTACCAGTTCACCCATCAATATCGCCCGACTTTCCTCTTGAGGAGTGCATCTTTATTACATTTAGTTTAAAGCCTGGCGCGGACACGAATTGCTGTGCTGTCTGACATCTTCGTATGGGGCCTTGCGGTGACTAAAATATGACCAGAGAGGCAGTTTTGGCGAACCCTACGGGAGTGACGCGTATGGACAACAACACGCTGCTGTTTCAGGACAAGGGTTCGGGTAGGTTTAAAGACGTCAAGATCTACCCCAACCGCATCGAGGTGCTCAAGAAGGGCACTTTTGGTGGCAAACACACCGAAATTGTCTACCTTAAGGACATCACGGGGGTCAACAGAATCAAGGGCCGCGACGTTTTCCTACGCAACAGGCTGTTGACTGCCTGTGTCTTTAGCCTGAGCAGTCGCTCACGGGCCCAGGAATTCGTCAACGTGCTCAATATGGTGCTGTGACCGGGCGCTTTCGAACACAAAAAACCGGGACGCAAGGAGTCGCACCTTGCATCCCGGCTGAGCTAAAACGGCGCTGCTGCATGCCGTTGGAGCTTTAGCGCTTGATCTCGATATCGTCGAGCTTGACGTCCATGGCCTCGGTCTTGGCCTCGGCGATGTCGTCGGCAAATTCCAGAGACTTCATCATGGTCTCGACGGCGTCCTTGTGCTCCTCGACGTTGTCGATGCGCACATACACACTGCCACCGTCAACGTCGGTGAAGTACTCGGTCGTCACGCCGCCCGAGTGCGTAAAGTAGGCACTGCGCCAGGTCTTGCCGTTGTACTTAACGGGATCGCTCTCGGTCCATCCGGAGTTGGCCTTCCACTTTGCCTCGTAGTCGAACAGCTCGTCGGCGTTCTTGTCAGAGTCGAAGACGGGGATGAAGCGGTCGCTGGCGTGCTCGCTCTCGGTGAACTTAAACTGGGCCCTGTCGGCGGTGTCGCCTGCGACGTCGGTGATCTCGACGCCCTCGGGGACCTCGACCTTAAACCAAATGAAGTTGGTCCTCATATCCACGGCTGGCTTTTCTGCGCCGCCGCCACCGCCACTGCCGGTAGCGCCGCCGCTGCCGCCGCAACCCACCAGGGCAACCGCGGCAAAGAGACTGATGCAGAGGGTGAGAATCGCAAAGGCCTTCTTTTTCATGGTCGTGTCCTCCTCGATCTGTAATCGTCCATGGATTACCTGCCTTTACTGTACGCGTGGACGGCTCGCTAGGGTGGGCCATGTGTCCCATTCTGGGGGCTGGAATTGCGCCGACAAGTGGCAATATGTGCGGTCGCAAAAGAGGGGAGGGCCGATGCTGTCGGCCCTCCCCGGGGTGAGGTGCCCGTTGATTTAATGGGGCGCGCGTGCGTGGGCGTTGCCCCAACAGGTTCCTTGTTTATAGATATGCCTCAGTTTTTGACGTCCGGAAGTCTCGAAAGGTGGGCCATGTGTCCCATGTTTGCGGTGCCGACGCCTATCGTTCGTCATAGAAATCCGCGATGGCCAGGTGCGCTGACGCTTATGTACTTATGGGCTAGACTTAGCACCATTATGTGATCGATGCGGTCGGTCGGCGGTTTCCACCCGACCGATGTATATGACTTGAAGGTGCATGCGTATGAGCCAAGAGATGATGGACAAGACCTGCCGCGGGTTTGCCGAGGCGC
>CABSZR010000219.1 GCA_902482185.1 uncultured Collinsella sp.
GCATCACCGCCACAACAGCCGCAAGGGGCAACGAGCACTTCATGGGAACAAATAGCATCGCTGCAACCATTAAAGCAATACCGAGAGCTGCTAGAACGCCGCGATGCCCCTCTCGATCAGCTAATACTCCGCCAGCCGGAGTCGCAAGCACGCCCGGTATAAACGCTATAGCCGCGACGGCACCATATAGCGTTGACGAACCACTGCGGTCGAGCAAGTAAAGCGGGCACGCAAAGCACAGTGCCGACAACATCGAATACGCGCACAGTTGTGCAACAAGAAGACCGAAAAGCCTGATAGATCGCACTGTTTTTTGCGCCAACGAGACATTGCTCCTCCGCATTCCAGCCATAAGCCTGCCCCCTATACATACCATTAGTATGTATTTAATGACTTGAAAAGGGCAGCCGTGGCTACCCTTACAAATCAATTACATACCGTCAGTATCTATATTACCACCCAGCACGGTTCCATACGTCCCAAATCTGAGCCGTTGTCTGAAGCACTTCATTACCCAAATCGAGCCCCACCGCGGCCGCCATCTGCGCCAAACATTGCGCGCGAGCGAGCATTCGATCCTTGGTCTCGAGCGGACGGAACAGCGGCAGCAGCCAAAGATTCGCCAACAACGATACGGCCTCCGCCGCTTCGCGCGGGCATTCGCACGCAATGGAGCCGTCGGCGATGCCCTCCTCGATCACTGGCAAGAGACAGCCATCGGCCGACTCGTCAAACGAGCCCTGGTACTGCATCGCCAGTAGACGCGAGCTTTTTACCGGATCTGCCGCAGGATGCATGCGTGCCCATAGCTCAATTTGCGGAACGACAGACTCGGGCGCGTACAGTCGCTTGAGCTTTTGGGCTCCGGTCATATTGCCGATACCAAGCGTTGAGCGACGTTGCTCAACAATCGGAGCCATTGCCCGATCAAATGCGGCGTTGAAAATCTCCTCTTTGCTCTTAAAGTGATGATAGACAGCACCCTTGGTCATGCCATCGAGGCGGTCGACGATATCTTGAATGCTCGTCCCCTCATAACCCTGTGCGCAGAATAGCTCCAGCGCCGCGTCGAGAATCTTCGCAACCGTCTCCTCGGGATATTTATTACGACCCATAATCCGTCCATCCGCAACGCAAGTCTTGTGCCTCATTGCAGCATTTTAACGTTGCGGATGGTAGGCGGTCGATTCTATACCGCGGCGGGGCCGTGTTCGCCGGTACGGATGCGGATGACTTCCTCGACCGGCTCGACCCAGATCTTGCCGTCTCCAACGGCACCGGTGCGAGCAGCATTGCAGATAATCTCGACAATTCCGTCGACATGCTCATCGGCGCAAATGAGCGTGAACTGCACCTTAGGGATCGTGTTGACAAGCAACTCGTTGCCGCGCACGTATTCCTTCCAGCCATGCTGTGCACCGCAGCCCTGCACCTGGTTGATAGTCATACCGCGAACATCGGCAGCAAACAGCGCGTCTTTAAGAACCTCAAGCTTCTCGGCACGAACGATCGCCGTAATCTTCTTCATAGTGAATTCCTCTCAATAATCAACGTATCCCTTTACATGAGACGCGGGTTTCCCAGGTGCCGCAGACCAACCTTGTAGATCAGATAAGTGCAACTAACAGGTCTTAGCAGGTTTCCCAAGTGCCGCAGATCGGCCTGAAAGAGGAGTGCCGCGTACTTAAGGTACGCAAACGACGATTGAAGGCCGAGGTGCGGTGCTTGGGGAAGCTGCTAATCGAGTCCGGAGAACGAAGGGTAGGCGCTCTCGCCGTGCTGACTCGCATCCAAGCCCAGCGCCTCGTCGGCCTCGTCCACGCGCAGGCTGCCATGGAACAGCGCCTTGACCACCGCGGCGATTACCAAATCGAGCACCAATACAATAGCGACCGTCACTACAATGCCCAGAACCTGCGAGACGAGCAGCGACACGTCGCCCGTGTAGAACAGGCCGCCCTTACCGGTCCATGAAAGCTCCGGCACGCAGAACAGACCCGTGAGCACGCCACCTAAGATGCCGCCGATACCATGGCAACCGAACGCGTCGAGTGCGTCGTCGTAGCCAAACTTGGTCTTGAGATGACTGATGGCCAGGTAGCAGACGGGAGAGACGATCAGGCCCATGACCAGCGTCGCCCACGGCTCGACAAAGCCCGCGCCGGGCGTGATCACCACAAGGCCCGCAACCAGACCGGTGCTGGCGCCCACCAGCGTGGGGCGACCGGTGTGCACGCGCTCGACGGCAAGCCACGAGACCATGCCCGCCGCGCTGGCCGTCACGGTGTTGAGGATGGCGAGTGCCGCCACGGCGTCGGCCTTAAACTCGCTGCCGCCGTTAAAGCCGAACCAACCAAACCAAAGCAGGCCGGAGCCCAGCGCCACAAACGGCACGTTATGCGGACGGTAGCTCACCATGCCAAAACCACGACGACGGCCGAGCATTAAGCAGAGAATCAGGCCCGTCAGACCGGACGAAATGTGCACCACGTCGCCGCCGGCAAAGTCGAGCGCGCCGATGATGTCGCCGATAAAGGAGCCCTCGCCGCCCCAGACCATGTGGGCGAGCGGCGCATAGACCACGAGCAGCCAAATGCCCAGGAAGGCCGTCATGGCACCAAACTTAACGCGGCCGGCCAGGCTGCCCGTGACGATAGCAGCCGTAATCATGGCAAATGCCATCTGGAAGGCGATGTTAATGATCTGAGGGTAGACGGCACCGTCCGCGGCACTGCCCTCGGCCGCCTGCAGCACCTGGTTGAGCACCGGCAGGCACAGCAGCTGGTCAAGGCCTCCAATAAACGGACTCGAGCCGTCACCGCCATAGGCCAGCGACCAGCCGGCAACAATCCACAGCACACCAACCAGGCCAATGGCGCCAAAGCACATGAGCATGGTGTTGATGACGTTTTTGCGCCTAGACAGGCCACCATAGAAAAACGCCAGACCCGGTGTCATTAAAAACACGAGCATGGTGCAGATGAGCATAAACGTTGTCGATCCCGTATCGTACATTCGCTCTCCCTTGGTCGCATGAACGTTGTCGGCGCCCATAATGCGGCCGAGGGGCAACTGGTGTAGACCAGATACGGCGTTGTTAAACGCTGCGTTGTCGAATGGAAACGGTGCCGCAATCTTGGAAACGGCGCGGCAACGGACGCGAAACCAATGGGAAACGCGTAAATCGAGAGGCCATCTATGCCCGCATTTCAAATCAGCTATATGCAGAGGCAAGGCAGTCCCAAGGCAGACTCCGCATCAGATTCGTCTGTGATTCCCCTAGGGAAAACACGGTTAGGCGCTCTTTAGCGTGTTTTCCCTAGGGGAATCACGATTGGGCAGAGCGATAAGGTGACTTCCCTAGGAAACACGCACTTGCAA
>CABSZR010000220.1 GCA_902482185.1 uncultured Collinsella sp.
CTCGAGGAGGACGCTCTGGACCAGCGCTCGAGCCACGACTTTGGCAAGGACATCATCCCCAAGCTGCTCGGCGAGGGCAAGCGCCTGTACAGCTACGAGTTTCACGGCTTTTGGAAGGACGTCGGCACCATCGCCAGCTTCCACGAGACCTCGATGGACCTGCTGGGCAACAACCCCGAGTTCGATCTGTTCGACAAGCACTTCCCCATCATGTCCAACATCACCACGCGTCCGCCGCACTACATTGGTCCGGATGGTCGCCTGGACGACTGCCTGGTCTCCAACGGCTGCAAGATCTACGGCACCGCTCGCCACTCGATCCTTTCGACTGATGTCATCATCGAGGAGCGCGCCGTGGTCGAGGACTCCGTGCTGCTGCCGGGTGCGCACGTTAAGAGCGGCGCGCGCATCTGCCGCGCTATTTTGGGCGAGAACTCCACGGTCGAAGAGGGCGTGAAGCTCGGCTCTGTCGATACCACCAAGGATACGGCCGTCGTTGGAAATGACGTCGTTATCGGGAAGGGGGAATGATCCGATGATCAATCGCAAGGCCATCGGTTATATCACCGCTAACTACTCTTCGACCTACGGCAGCGTGCTGCTCAAGGATCGCCCCATCGCGTCCGTCCCGTTTTTGGGCCGCTACCGCCTGATCGACTTCCCGCTGTCCAACATGATGAATGCCGGCATTAAGACCGTCGGTGTAGTTATGCCGGGCAACTACCGCTCGCTGATCGACCACGTGGGCTCGGGCAAGGACTGGGGCCTGGACCGCAAGAAGGGCGGCCTGTTCATGGTGCCCGGCAACGCGTATGGCACCACCAAGGGCGGCATGCGCTTCCTGCTGCGCGACATCATCTCCAACAAGACGCTGTTCCAGCGCTCGGACAAGCCCTACGTTGTGATGATGGGCACCAACATCATCTTTAACATGGACCTCAACACCATCATCGACGCGCACGAGAACTCCGGCGCCCAGATGACCGTGGTGTACTGCAAGGCTACACGCAACGTCGATGACGAGACCAAACTCGAAATTAACGAGAACGGCCGCCTGACGGGCGTGAGCGCCGGCGTCGTGTATGGCGACAACGCCTCTATGGACTGCTGCATCGTCAACCGCGAGACGCTGCTCGAGATCATCGACCACTACCAGGCCGCCGACTATCTGGACCTGCTCGAGGCACTCCAGGGCGACTTTGGCAACATCGACGTGTGCAGCTACGAGTACAAGGGCGAGGTCGTGGGCGTGTTTAGCGAGAAGTCGCTGTATCGCCGCAGCATGGACCTGCTCGACCAGACCGTGGCCGACCAGCTCTTTGACCCCGAGCGTCCGATCCTGACCAAGGCCCACGACGTGCCGCCTTCGCGCTATGCGACCGGCAGCCACGCGTGCAACTCGATCATCTCGGCCGGCTGCATCATCAAGGGCACCGTGCGCAACTCGATCCTGTCGCGCGGCGTCGTGGTCGAGGAAGGCGCTTCGGTGACTAACTCGATCATCAACCAGAGCTGCGTCATCAAGAGCGGCGCCCGCGTTGAGAATGCAATCCTGGACAAGAACAACGTGGTTCCCACCAACACCGAGCTTCGCGGCACGCCCGAGAACATACTGGTGCTGGGAAAGGCCCCGTTAACTTCTGATATCACCAACGCGAGCTAGCTTTGGCACCGCAACATCGCTCGTAACATGTAGAATAGCCGCCCGGTTCGCGCCAGGCGGCTATTCTCGAATAACAACATGGGAGACAATATGGCTGATTCCAGCAAAAAGATGCAGATCGTGTTTGCCTCGGCCGAGTGCGCGCCGTTTGTGAAGACCGGTGGTCTGGGCGACGTAGCGGGCTCGCTGCCCGCGGCGCTTGTGCGCGCCGGCGCCGAGGTCATCGTGATGGTGCCAAAGTACGCCACCATCAAGGACGAGTACAAGGCGCAGATGGAGCACTTCTCCGACTTTTACGTGAGCCTGGGATGGCGTAACGAGTACTGCGGACTCGAGAAGCTCGAGCACGACGGCGTCACCTATATGTTCATCGACAACGAGCGCTACTTTGCGCGCGACTATCCGTACGGCTTCTTTGACGACGGGGAGCGTTTTGCGTTCTTCTCCAAGGCCATCACCGAGAGCCTGCAGCACCTGCCGGCCGGCTTTGAGTGCGACATCCTGCACTGCAACGACTGGCAGACGGCGCTGGCGCCCGTGTTCCTGCGCGAGTTCTACCAGGGCCTGCCGCTGTACGACCGCGTCAAGACCGTGTTCTCAATCCACAACGTGGCGTTCCAGGGCCAGTTTAGCGACACCGTGATGGAGGACATCCTGGGTGTGGCGCATATTCCGGCGGCTGCCTCGCAGCTGCGTTGCGATGCCTGTAGCATCAACTACATGCTGGGCGCGCTGCACTATGCCGATGCCATTACCACGGTGAGCCCCACCTATGCCAACGAGATCCAGACGCCCGAGTTTGGCGAGGGCCTGGACGGCGTGCTGCGCGAGCGTTCGTACGCGCTGCAGGGCATTTTGAATGGCATCGACGTCGCGGGCTTTGACCCGGCGACCGACAAGCGCATTGCCGCCAACTACACCGTGGAGGACCGCTCCGGCAAGGCCGTGTGCAAGGCCAAGCTGCAGGAAGAGCTGGGGCTCGAGGTTCGCGACGACCGTCCGCTCATGGTGATGGTCACGCGCCTGACGCGCCAGAAGGGCATGGACCTGGTCATGTACGCGCTCGACCGCATCCTGTCCGGCGGCGTTCAGGTGGCCGTGCTGGGCACCGGCGACGCCGACCAGGAGGAGGCGTTCAGCTACTTCAGCAACAAGTACGGCAACCAGATGTGCGCGCGCATCGCGTTTGACAACGCGCTTTCGCACCGCATGTACGCCGGCGGTGACCTGCTGCTCATGCCGTCAGAGTTCGAGCCGTGCGGCCTCTCGCAGATGATTGCCATGCGCTACGGCACCCTGCCCGTGGTGCGCGAGACCGGCGGCCTGCGTGACTCCGTCCAGCCGTACAACAAGTTCACCGGCGAGGGCACCGGCTTCTCCTTTGCCAACATCAATGTGCAGGAGATGACCGGCGTACTGAGCGAGGCGGTGAACCTCTACCACAGCGAGCCCAAGGCGTGGAAGGCCCTCCAGAAGAACGCCATGACCGCCGACTTCTCCTGGGAAAGGTCGGCCAAGGCTTATGAGGAGATTTACGGCTGGGTGACCGGGAAATAGGGCCGCTTTTTACGCTTGACAGTACCATATTCCCATGATAGAATGAGCGCTCCGTGGCGGGTGTGTCCTTCCGCGGAGCGTTCCTATGTTGATCTCAACAGAAACAGGAGATGTCTGCATTGCACAAATATACCAAAAAAGAGCTGATGACCCTCATCAC
>CABSZR010000221.1 GCA_902482185.1 uncultured Collinsella sp.
AACTTGGTCATGTCCATCGTCACGAGCAGCGTGCGGGAGCCGAGCCGCGCTGCCGCCGAAGCCGCCTCGCAGCCGGCATGACCGCCGCCGACCACGATGATATCGTAATGTAAAACCATATCTCCTTTTCCATGAATTGCGGAAAACACCGCCGCCCGTCAATCCGACGACCGACCGCCGCACGGCAAAGATACGAACAAAGTCGCTTATCCGAAAAAGCCGAAACCGCACGCAACGGCAACTTTCGCCCAACTATCCGCCGTCCGACGGCGAAAGTCGGATCGAAAACGGCAACCTCACGGCAAAATGTCGCCGCAGCGCCGAAAAGATCGGCAAATACGGGCTGCCCCAACAAAAACGGATTTTCCCCGCTTCCGGCACACTCCGGCGACCCGCGCGGGAAAATCCCGAACTTTGTCAGCATTTTCCCGCAAAAATAAACTTCTCTCCGGCAAGGAGCCGACAATCCATGCCGCCCATTCCGGAAGAATACAAACGATTAAAGGGTTGCGGACACAACCAACGGCCGGATCCGTCCCCGCACGGCGGAAACGCCTCCTACGAAAGCCGAATCTTCGCAGTCCACCTTTCCCGGCTACCGATTCGCCGCGCAGCGGACCCGATCGACAGCCCCCACAACTGCTGCCGCAGCCACCGCAGCCGGCACTTCCCGCAAGCAAAGTCGTCCGCTTCAGTCCCAACGAAGGAAAACGCGATTACAGCGTCCTTTTTGGAGGCGCAGCGACCCGAATTCCCCTCCGAAGAAAGGACTTAAGAGAGAGTCGGCATTACAGACACGGCCTCCGGCCGCGAACGAACGAACGTCGAATGACGGACATTGAAATATACTATTGCCGGGGAAAATCCATCTTTCTTCGGGAACCGGTTCCAAACAAAAGACGAATCCGCCCATAAACCGCCGTTTCAGCGTCTTTAACGGCCCATCCTATCGTCGTGAGAACGACCGTTATGGTATATTCGAACGATTTTAAGGAGCATTTCAGGCGTTAAAAATACATCCTTTCGTGAAAGAGTTCGCAACCCTGCGGCCGGCTCCCTCTGCAAACCGTCTTTTCAGCACCTTGAGCCGCCCATCCCGCCGTCGGGAAAGAACCGACCGTATGATATATTCGAACGATTTTACGGGATATTTCAGGCATTAAAAATAATCCTGCCGGGAAAGGGCCCGTAACCCCGCGACCGAATCCCCTCGCAAAGCCCTATTTCAGCCCTTTGGACAGCTCATCCCACTGTCGGAGGTAGCGATCCTCCTTGCGGTGCATTTGAGCGTTCGCACGGGGTGTCTTATCCTTCTGTCCGCACAGATGGAGCAAACCGTGCACCACCACGCGGCGCATTTCGGTCAGCTTCGCGGCGCCGTATTCGCGTGCATTGTCCGCAACGGTTTCCACGTCGATGAAAATGTCGCCCGACACGATCCGGGCGCCCTTGCGGTCGCTGTAATCGAACGTGATGACGTCGGTATAGTAGTCGTGCCCGAGGAACTGCCGGTTCATCTCCAGCAGGCGGGCCGCCGAGCAAAAAATATAGGTCACATCCCCCAGTTCATACCCCTCTTCCCGGGCTACGCGGTCCAGCCACACGGCCGTGAGCCGTTTCTGCGGCAGGCGATAGGTACAGTCATCGGTATAATAGCGTACGGCCATAGACGGTTATTTTTTGAAGCAATCCGAAGCACGCATCTGCACTTTGGGCGACGGTCCGTAAATACCGAACACCATCTTGTACTCGGGCTGCATGGTCGTCACATCGACCCCCGATCCGATCGTTCCGATCTGCTGGTTGCGGGCCACCTTGTCGTCCTTGCCCACCGTCACGGAATTGAGGTTGGCATACGAAGAGATGTATTCGCCGTGGGCTATATAGACGTCGTATTTGTTGGTGATCCGGTTGCGTTTCACCTCGACGACCTTGCCTTCGTAGATCGAAATCACCTGCGCCCCCTTCGGCCCCGCGATCTCGGCCATATTGCCCTTGTAGCGCTTCACCCCGCCGCCGACCACCGGCAGCCGCAGATTCGAAGTCTTCGCCGTAAAGGTGTTGCCCTCCTTGTTACCCCGGGTCAGCTTGCGCAGCTCGTCGATCGCCACGTCGAGCCGTTGCTCGCGGGCGATTTTCTGTTGCAGGGCAGCTTTTTCCTTCTTGGAGAGCTGCTTGATGTTGGCACGCGCCGCCTGCGAATCTTTCTGCAGGCGGGTCCGCTGCGTGGTCAGGCTGCGCTTCACCGAATCCAGCGCCCGCTGCTGCCCGGTCAGCCGGGTCCGCTCGACGGACACCTGCTCCGAAAGCGTCACGATCTGCTCCATCTGCCGTTCCCGCATGGCCGCCACCTCCCGCAGGTTGGTGATGCGGCGGGCCACCTGATTGAAGTCGCTCGAAGAGAAGAGGTAGGTCAGATAATTGTTGTGTTTGTAGTTGCGGTATGCCTCGCGCACCATCTCGGCATAGCGCCGTTTATGGGCGTCGAGCGATGCCGACAGCCCCCGGGCCACGCTGTCCGTACGGGCCACCTCGACCTCGAGCTTACGGGCATCCCGCTCCGTCACGTCGAGCAGCTGGTTGCGCGAATCGATCTGACGGGCCAGACGGCGCACCGTCTCCTCCTGGATGGCCCCGATCAGCTCCTCGAACATATCGTAGCCCTCGCGCTTGTAGGCCACCACGGGATCTTCCTGACCGTAGGCGCGCAGGCGGATGCCCTGCTTCAGATCCTCCATGGCGTCGATATGCTCCATCCAGTATTCGTCCACGACCCGGAGCATGACCACACGCTCCAGCTCGCGCATCAGGGGCTCGCCCAGAATGGTCTCCTTCTGGTTGTAGATATCAAAGGCCCGCTCCTCCAGCTTGGCGATCAGCTCGTCGGCGCTGAGCTTCTCCAGCTCCTCGTCGGTATAGCTCAGCTCATCGGGCAGCAGGAACACGCCGCGGAACTCGGCTGTGGCGTCCTTCCAATGCTCGGCCGTCATGTGCTTCTGCTCACCCATGGCGCCGTTCACGGCATTGGAGATGATAGTGCGGATCATACCGGCGATGGAGTCCTTCAGGTTGTCGCCGGCCAGCACCTTGCGGCGCTGCTCATAGATGACCTCGCGCTGGGTGTTCATGACGTCGTCATAGTCCAGAACGTCCTTACGGGCCTGGAAGTTGCGGGACTCCACCCGCTTCTGGGCGTTCTCAATGGCGCCGGAGAGCATCTTGGCATCGATGGGGGTATCGTCGGAGACGCCCATCTTGTCCATGAGGCCCTGAATACGCTCACCGCCGAACAGGCGGAGAATGTCGTCCTCCAGGGAGAGGTAGAAACAGGTCTCGCCGGGGTCGCCCTGACGGCCGGCACGGCCGCGCAGC
>CABSZR010000222.1 GCA_902482185.1 uncultured Collinsella sp.
TCGACATACTTGGCATAGTCGGCGGGCTCGGGCCACTTGGCGATCATGAGCGCCTCGGCGCGGTCCACGTTGCCCTCGGCGTCCAGATCGAGCACGCTCGCCGGCATGTTGTCCCAGATCTCCTCGGTAACAAACGGCATGAGCGGGTGCATCAGGCGAATGGAAGTATCGAGCACAAAGATCAGGTTGCGCTGAGCCTGTAGACAGCCCTCGCCCTTCAGGCGGGCCTTGGTGACCTCGACGTACCAGTCGCAGACCTCGTTCCAGAAGAACTGCTGCACGCCGCGGGCCATGTCGCCAAAGGTGTAGTTCTCGATACCCTCGGTGACCATCTTCACGGCCTTGGCAAGGCGGCTGAACATCCAGGCGTCGGCCGGCGTCTCCACGACGGGCTCGCCGGGCGTGTAGCCCTCCATGTTCATAAGAAGGAAGCGGCTGGCGTTCCAGATCTTGGTCACAAACGACTTAGCCTGGTCGGTACGCGGGCTGTCGATAAGCTTCTTGGTCTTCTTATCGATGTTCGCGTCGAACTTGACATCCTGGTTGTTGGTGCACAGCGTGAGCAGGTTGTAGCGCATGGCGTCGGCACCGTACATGCCAATGAGGTCCATGGGGTCAACGCCGTTGCCCTTGGACTTGGACATGCGACTGCCGTCCTTGGCAAGAATCGTCGGGTAGATGACGACGTCCTTAAACGGCACCTCGTCCAGGAAGTACAGCGAGCTCATGACCATACGGGCGACCCACAGCGCGATGATGTCACGCGCGGTGACAAGCGCCGTCGTGGGGTGATGCCCCTCGAGCAGCTCCGGCTTTTGCGGCCAGCCCTGCGTGGCAAAGGTCCACAGCTGCGAGCTGAACCAGGTGTCCAGCACGTTCTCGTCCTGATGCACGTGATGGCCGCCGCACTTGGGGCACACGTCGGTGTCCTCGGTAAGGGCATCCTCCCAGCCGCAGTCCTCGCAGTAGAACACGGGGATGCGATGACCCCACCACAGCTGGCGGCTGATGCACCAATCCTTGAGGTTCTCCATCCAGGTGGTGTAGGTCTGCGTCCAGCGCGCGGGGTGGAAAGTGACCTTGCCGGAGTTGACGGCGTCGAGCGCCGGCCCCTTGAGCTTGTCGACGGCGACGAACCACTGCTCAGACAACCACGGCTCCAGGGCGGCGTCGCAACGGTAGCAGTGCATGACGGAGTGGTCGAGGTCCTCGACGTGGTCGAGCAGGTCGTGCTCCTCAAACCACTTGATGACGGCCTCGCGGCACTCGTCGCGGTTCATGCCGGTGAACTCGCCGTAGCCCTCGACGACCACCGCGTGCTCATCGAAGATATTGATCTGCGGCAGGTCGTGGGCCTGGCCCATGGCGTAATCGTTGGGGTCGTGGGCCGGGGTGACCTTAACGAAGCCGGAGCCAAAGTTGGCGTCGACATGCCAATCCTCAAAGATGGGGATCTCGCGGTCGACGATGGGGAGCTTGACGGTCTTACCCACGAAGGCGGCCTTCTCGGGATCCTTCGGGGAGACAGCAACGCCCGTGTCGCCGAGCATGGTCTCGGGGCGCGTAGTGGCGACGACGATGTAGTCCTGGCCGTTGACCGGCTCGGTCAGCGGGTAGCGCAGGTGCCACAGGTGGCCCTTCTCGTCCTTGTACTCGGCCTCGTCGTCCGAGATAGCGGTGGTGCAGTTGGGGCACCAGTTGACGATGCGCTTGCCGCGGTAGATCAGGCCGTCGTGGTACCAGTCACAGAAGACCTTACGCACGGCCTGGGCGTAATCCTCGTCCATGGTGAAGCGCTCGTTGTCGAAGTCGACGGAGCAGCCCATACGCTTGATCTGCTCGACGATGATGCCGCCGTACTCGTGGGTCCAATCCCAGCAGGCGTCGACAAACTTGTCGCGGCCGATCTCCAGGCGGCTGATGCCCTCGCTCTTGAGCTTCTTGTCGACCTTGGTCTGCGTGGCGATACCGGCGTGGTCGGTGCCGAGCACCCAACGCGTGGACTTGCCGCGCATGCGGGCCATACGGACGATGGCGTCCTGGATGGAGTCGTCGGTGGCGTGACCCATGTGGAGCTTGCCGGTCACGTTGGGAGGCGGAATGGTGACGGTGCAGTCGCCCACGCCCTCACGGCGCTTGTAGTAGCCGCCGTCGAGCCACTTCTGCAGGATCGCCGGCTCGTTGGTCGACGGATCGTAGTTCTTGGGCATTTCTTCCATATATCTCTCCCTGTCCCGCCGAGGAGGAATGTAGGCCCGATTTTCGCTCGGTCAGGTCCTGGGCTCGCTCGAAGACCACATTAAGTGGTCTTCGGCTCGTGCGGAATCTACGAAAATCGGGCCTACATTCCTCCCCTTAGGTATCGATTACTTCAGTCTGAATTGACTTTGCCGAGGCTTAAACAAACACACAGAATAACACAGGTAGTTGGGGTTATTGCGTATATATAAAATAGCCTCCGACCGCGGGTGGTCGGAGGCTATTTGCAAACACGCTTTAGGCTGGTTTAGCCGTAGATGCGCTGGGGCTGTTCTTCGCCCTTTACGGAGGCTTCGGTCACGATGACCTTGGAAACACCCTCCTCGCTGGGCAGGTCGAACATCGT
Organism: uncultured Collinsella sp.; assembly: GCA_902482185.1. Lineage (GTDB taxonomy): Bacteria > Actinomycetota > Coriobacteriia > Coriobacteriales > Coriobacteriaceae > Collinsella. Next base: position 2,606 of record CABSZR010000222.1, read on the forward strand.
CTGCTGCAACACGTCCTCGCAGATGGAACGCAGGCCGCGGGCGCCGGTCTTGCGGGCGAGCGCCATGCGGGCAATCTCGTGCAGGGCGGCATCCTCAAACTCCAGGTCCACGTCCTCCAGCTGGAACATCTTGCGGTACTGGCGCACCACGGCGTTCTTGGGCTCGGTCAGGATCGACACCAGGTCGTCCTCGTCGAGCGCCTGCGTCTGGGTGACGACAGGCGTACGTCCCACAAACTCGGGGATCATGCCAAAGGCGTTGAGGTCCTGCGGGAGCACCTGACGCAGCAGATCGTTCTCGTCGACCGAAGTGGGGCCGGCGATCTCGGAGTTAAAGCCCACGCCCTTGTTGCCCACGCGGTCGGCGATGATCTTGTCCAGACGCGCTTTCTCCATGCCGGCCTCCTCCTTGCTGACCTCTGCCTCTTTTTACCGCTTCTCTTCCCCCGGGACGAACACGGCAGACTCTCTTCCGACGGCTTGTTCTGCTTCATCTTATCATAAATCCGGAAAAAAATGAATAGGAAGATGCAGGAGGGATCGATATGCTGATTTGGACCGCGCGGGTTTCCAAGAAGACAAAGGCCGTTGTGGCTGTGATCCTGGCCGGCATCCTGGCGGCCGCCGTCCTGCTGCTGGTGGGCCGCTCCGGTGGCGGTCAGGACGCGGCAGCTTGGCAGCTGACCGGCAATGCCGACCGCATCGCCTATCTGGAGTCCATGGGCTGGCAGG
>CABSZR010000223.1 GCA_902482185.1 uncultured Collinsella sp.
AGTAGCCGGGACCACCGGTACCGGGCATGCCGTCGGGGCCCTCAAGACCGGCAGCGACGTCGGCGCCGGACATATCGCGGGTATTGGGGTCGCCGCCCTGAATGACAAAGCCGGGCACATAGCGATGGAACTTAAGGCCATCATAGAAACCCATCGTGGAAAGCTCGCAGAAGTTCGCCACATGGATGGGGGCGCCCTCACCGTCAAACTTGACCTTGATGGTACCCTTCGACGTCTCGATAACGGCGCACTCGTCGCCGGCAAGCTGATACTCGGGCGTGTAGAGCTCTTTCTTAAAACCAAACATGTGGTTCCTTCCTCGTGCGTTTAAAGCATATTTGTACGAATTGTAGCAATAAGCATGCGCTTACATCAATTGCGCACGTAGGTTATGCCGACTATGGCGAACTAATTTTAGGAACGCTGCTGCGGCTTCCAGGAACCCACATTGGCGTCGTACTGGTTCAGCGCGCTGTTGCCGCCCTGCGCGATGGGCGCCAGGATCTCGCTTTGGTGGGAACTCATCGACTCACCATCAGGAATGGCCAGCGAGATGTCCCAGCTCTGACAGATCACGTCGACACGCTCGAACATCCACTCGGCAAGCTGCTTTAAGTGGGCGATGTCATCCGCATAGACCGTATCGTCCTGATACTTAAGGTTGTTAAGCTCATCTTGCGTCTTTTTGATCTGGTCGCGCAGGGCGTAGGCACTCTGCGACAGCTCCTGACGGGTGGACAGCGGCGTTCGGAGATAACCGTTGTTAAAGGAATCGATGACCTCGCCGATCTGGTCCTCGTCACCGTAGGACACGATGGTCTGATACAGACCGTCGAGCCTGGTATAGAGCTGATCATCGGTCAGCACGGTTTCTTCCTGGACCACCTCGGCAGAATCGTCCTGCTTGGTATCGTCCTCAGTCGCCTCGCCCTTTTGACGCGTAGGGAAGGTCGTCTGCGCAGCCTGGCCAAACTGGTCATAGAAGCCGGGCATAACACCCATGGGATCGGCCGTCACGAACCAATAGGCACCACCGCAAACGACTGCAAGGACCACGATGACGATGAGCGGCTTGGGGATATGACGCTTGTGCTTGTGATAGGCGTCCTCGTCGGGATGCACCTTGCGCTTGGGTTTTTGAGGATCGTCATGCAGGGAAACCGGCGTGGGAATATCGACCTTGGGAATACCGAAATCCTTATCGAAAGCCGGCAGCACGCAGGTCTCGTTGGGATCGGCGGCATCCGAGAGCACCGCGGCGGCAGAGGCCGGCGCATGGGGCACCTCAGTATCGATCTGCTCCTGCGTCAAGCGCGGGAAGCCGGCCGTGCGGCCTGCCGCCAAATCGGATGCGGCCGCGTCTTTAGAAAGGATGCCCGGGGCGGGGCGCCCGCACTTGGGACAGGTGCGATCGTGCGGGGACAGGCGTGCCCCGCAACCATCGCAGAACACGAACTCGGTATGCTCGGGACCGTCGCCTGGACCAACGTATGCGTTGCAGTAGGGGCAGAACGAGGCGCCGTCTTCTATAGTCTTAAGGCAATGCGGGCAGATCACGGCTTCCTCTTTTCGGAGCAATTCATACAGTCGAGGTTAGAGCATAGCATCGCCACGCCCCCACAGAAGCAAGGCACCAATTCAACATCGCCAGAAAAATCATCCCCCGGCGACTGAAGCTAGGCTTTATTTGCGCGCTTTTTCTTCTTGCTCGGCATCGAGACCTTAATGCCCTGGGCGGACTTGGTCACACGGGAGCGCTTGACACCCGCGCTCTTCTTTTTCTTGGGCTGGGCCTTTTCCACGCCCTCGAGCGCGCGAACCTCGGCCTCGCGAGCGGTGCGATCTTCGCGGCGCTGCGCCATGTCGGCGGCGAAGCGCTTAGCAAAACGTTCGGCCGTCGAGCCCGTCGAGCTCACCTTGCCGCCACCGCGACCCAGGCGGACGCGCACACCGCGGCCAAAACCAGTTGCGGCATGACGACGACGCGGCTTGAGCGAATCCATCATCGTGGCGAGCTTAAAGAACACCGAGCAGGTAAAGACCACGATGACAGCCAAGATAACCATCTGGCCCATCGACAGGTTGGCAATAGACAGCAGCTCCGGGAATCCGATAACGCCCACCAGGATGCCGGCGACTACAAACACAAAGAGCACCACACGTAAGGGCGTGAGAGGCTGCGAGATGCGCCAGATTAGGCTGACGCTCGCCGCGCACGACGTAAGCAGGCACATCGTAGACAGCGTGAGCTGGCTAAAGCCAAACACGCGCGCCACAAAGATATCGAGCGCCGCAGCCAAAATGACCGCAATCGACGCCGGCAGTGCACGCTTGAGTACGTTGCTCAAAAACGCACCCTTCACACGAGCATTGTTGGGCTCCAGGCCCAACACAAAGCCCGGCGCGCCGATGCAGAAGAAGTTAATGAGCGTCATCTGGATGGGCTCGAAGGGGTACGGCGGCAGCGCGATACACAGCGCCGCCAGGCCCATCGAGAACAGCGTCTTGGTCAGGAACAGTGAGGCCGAACGCTGCAGGTTGTTGATGGAGCGACGGCCCTCGGCCACCACGGCGGGCATCGAGGCAAAATCATTGTCGACGAGTACGATCTCGGCCACGTTGCGCGCGGCATCGGAGCCGGCCGCCATGGCGACGGAGCAGTCGGCCTCCTTGAGCGCCAGCACGTCGTTGACGCCGTCGCCCGTCATGGCCACGGTGTGCTCGCGACGCTTGAGCGCCTGCACGAGCTCGCGCTTCTGCTGCGGGGTCACACGACCAAAGACATGGTAGCGGTCCACTGCGGCATCGAGCTTGGCCGGCGTATCGAGCGTCGTGGCGTCCACATAAGCGTCCGCCCCCGGCACGCCCACCACGCGCGCGATCGACGACACCGTACGCGGGTCGTCGCCGCTGATCACGTTGAGGGTCACGCCCTGCTCGTTAAAGTAGCCGATGGTCTCGGCGGCCGAGGTACGAATCTCATCGCGGATGGTCACAAAGCCCACGGGCTCGGCCTCGCCCACCATATCGCCATCGGGCGTAAAGCCGTCAACGCGCGCCACCACGAGCACGCGGCAGGTATCGGCAAGCTCGGCGACACGGTTCTCGACCTGCGAAAACACACGATCAGAGAGCACAAACTGCGCCGCACCCATCACATAGGAGCCCTGCGCAAACGACGCGCCGCTCCACTTTTTGGAGGACGAGAACGGAATGACCGACAGCGGCTCAGACACCTCGACCGGGCGGTCGGCGTAATAGTTGAGAAGCGCCTGGCAGGTCTCGTTGGCATCGGCCGAAGTCGCACGCGCGACGTTAGCCAGCGCAAAAT
>CABSZR010000224.1 GCA_902482185.1 uncultured Collinsella sp.
CATGGAACCCCGCAAGCGGCAGCGGCGAGGCGATCGTCGAGTACTACGACCAGACGCTTTCGATCGGCATCGATGCCGCCATCGGCCTTGGCACCACCGAGCTGCGCAAAAAGACCGGCTTGACGGGCGCGCCGCTCTACACCCTCTCGGGACTTGAGCAGTTTGGCCTGCGCTATCGCAACTACCCCATGACGGTCAGCTTTGACGGCGCGCCCGCCGAGCGCGTGCGGGCGATTATCATGGCCATCCAGCTGGGGCCCACCTATGGCTCTGGCTATCGCATCTGTCCCAACGCCGACCCGTGCGACGGCATACTCGACGTCTGCTACGCCTGCGGCCCCGTCCCCCGTGCGGTCGCCCTGCCCATGTTCCTTTCGGCCAAAGATGGCCACCATACCAAGCTGCCACCGGTTCGCATGCGCCGCTGCCGCCATGCCGAGCTCACCTTTGAGGAGCCCGAATACCCCATCCAGGCCGACGGCGAGCCCGTTGTCGCCTCGCGCATCGAGGTCGACGTCCTCAGCGGCGCTCTCCACGTCTGGCACCCCACCCGCTAACCCCACCTAAGTTGCGGTGAAATAGGGACTGTTTATGCAGCTAAAGCCGCAAAACAGTCCCTATTTCACCGCAACTTATTGAGAAGATCATTCCTCCCCGCCTGGCTTGCGACGGTTGGCCTTTTTAATGGCGTTGAAGTGCTTGTCATTGAGCCTGCGCTGGCGAGAGCGCTGAGGCACCTTGGTCTTTACGCGTCGGCGCGGTGGACGCCCGCGACGCTCAAGCTCAGCGCGCAGCTTACGCAGACAGCTCGCGCGATTCTGAAACTGGCTGCGGCTCTCACGCGCCGTCACGACAATCCCCGAAGGGATATGTTTCATGCGTACCGCCGAGTCCGTCGTGTTCACGCCCTGTCCGCCCGGACCCGTCGCGCGAAACACCTGCACCTCGCAATCGCGTGCCAACTCCTCGACCGACATCTCGGCATAGCGCGCATACTCGCGCCATTCCATCTTGTTCTCGTCCATATCAGCACCTCCCCTCATACAAAAAATGTGACAAAGGGACAGTCCCTTTGTCACATCGCATACCAATCGCTTGTGTTGCGCGCTTAGGCGAAGGTGATCTCGCCGTTCTCGCAGTCCATATCGGCGATACGGGCCAAGCTCTCAACGCGGAAGCCGCGCTTACGGAGCTTATCGCCGCCGCCCTGGAAGCCCTTCTCAACGGCGATGCCAATGCCGGCAACTTCGGCGCCCGCAGCCTCGCAGATCTTAATAAGGCCCTCAAGCGCGCAGCCGTTGGCCAGGAAGTCGTCGATAATCAGGACCTTATCGCCCTCGGACAGAAAGCGCTTGCCGACAATGACCGGGTACTCCTTCTGCTTGGTAAAGGAATAGATGGTCGTGGCATACTGCTCGCCGTCGAGGTTGATGGACTGTGCCTTCTTGGCAAAGACCACCGGCACGCCGCCAAAATGCTGAGCTGCGATGCAGGCCATACCAATACCCGAAGCCTCAATCGTCAGGATCTTGTTGATCTCGACACCCTCGAACAGACGGGCCCATTCGGCGCCCATGTGGTCGAACAGCTCAACATCGCACTGGTGGTTGAGGAAGGCATCAACCTTAAGGACGTTACCGGCCTTTACGATGCCGTCATGGCGAATACGATCCTCAAGCTCCTGCATGGCGCAACCCCTTCTCGCGGCAACGATACCGCGCGATTAATAAACGTTGTTCGATAGTCTACCACGGACCGACCCCCGCCCGCCCCACAAGCCACATCGCACCACAAACCAGTCTTTTTGGGACGGCGCGAATCGTGGCAGACAGCCTCCCAACATGCTAATGGCGGGCGCGCATCTTCACCAAACGCACCATGGCAAGCGCAAAGCCCACGGCGGCCACAGCCATGAGTACGTAGAACACCGAGCGAAAGCCGAATAGGAATACGTCCGGACGACCTGTAACAAAACTGGTCACGGCCTCGCCCATTGCCACGCTCATCTGCCCATACAGGATATTCGACGCCGCCGTAATGCCGAGCGCCATGCCGGCGTAGCGTGCCAAACTACCCAGGCTGCCCGCAAAGCCGAGCGCTTCGCGCGGAGCCGAGCCCATATACAGCGAGTTGTTGGGGCTCTGGAAAATCGACGTACCGCACGACATAAACGCGGCACAGCACACAATCACAGGGATGGAAGAGTGCTCGTCGAGCGTACTTACCGCAAAGAGCCCGCACACGTACACGCCCAGGCCGACCGCCGTGGGACCCTCGCAGCCAACACGGTCCGAAACCGCACCCGAAAGCGGGCCGATAAAGGCATTCACCATCGGCAGCGCCAAAAACAGCAATCCGGAAATGTCGGAACCAAAGCCGTGGGCGTCCTGAAAATAGAACGGCAGGATAAACTCGGATGCGCCAATACCAACGAACACGATGAGCATGCAGGCAAGGTTGATGGTAAAGGCCGAATTTGCAAAGCAGCGACGAGCGGCCTCGGCAAGGGACATGGGACGGTCGCCGGCCTCCGGCTTAACATGCGGCAACGTGTAGAGCCCCACGATAAACGAGATGACGCCAATGGGCAGGTTGATGAGGAAGATGCTCTCCCAGGGAAAACTTGCCACCAGCATGCCGCCGAGCACGGGGCCACACATCATGCCGAGGGCCACAAAGGTCGCGAGAATACCCATGGCACGGCCTCGTTCGCGCGCCGGAAACGACTCGGTGATGATACCCATGTTGTTAGCCATGGCCGCCGCGCAACCGATGCCCTGAACAATGCGTGCCAGGATAAGAACCTCGAGCGAGGCCGAAAGGCCGCACAGCAGCGAACCGACCGAAAAGACGATGACGCCCAACTGGAACACATTCACCTTGCCGCGCACGTCGCCCAGACGGCCAAACGGCAACATAGCCACGCAAGTCGCAAGCAGATACACCGAGCTTACCAGCTGAATGCGGTCGAGGCCCACGCCCAGCTCCTTTTGCATCACGGGCAGCGCCACGGTCACGACGGTCGAATCCAGACACACCATAAACGTCATGATGAGCACGGTAAACAGAATCGCCCATTTGTTCTTGCCATGGGTGTCGCCCTCAAGGGCAATGTGCTCGCGGCGCAGCTGCTCTGCGGTTTTCTCCATATCCATCCTTTCGAGTGGCGCAACGCAAAAACGGGACCCCAATCGCCTGCAAACAATCGCGATTGGGATCCCGCCTACGGAATCGGAACGAAAGGTCGCCGAAGCTTTCTGCCAGCATCGGCGCCTTATGCGGACACTAGCCTAGCAC
>CABSZR010000225.1 GCA_902482185.1 uncultured Collinsella sp.
GGTCGATTCGCTCGGCCATGAGCGCATCGAAGGTCATGGACATGAGGGCGCGCAGCCATGCTGTCTCACCGGTCGACACCAGTTCGGCACCTGGAACGCTCGACGCGCACGACCCGCACATGAGACCGCCCGCCTGGGGTGAAAAATACGACAGCATGGGGTCTCCGCACAGCACGCAGGCCGAAAAATCGGGTCGATAGCCAACGTGCGACAGCAGCTTAAAGACATATGCCGCCACAAGTAGGTCCATATGCGCCGTGTCAAGCCCGCTGCCCACCAGGGTAAGCGCTCGCTGCGTGATGGCAAAGGTAAATGGATCCTCGGCATCCTCGAACGAGCACACACGCGCAACCTCGGCAATCGCGCTGGCGGCACAGGTCGTCTCGTAGTCAGGAGTGGCACCGAGCGGCGCCTCCATAAGCTCGGCCTGGGAAACCACGTCGAGTGACCGTCCATGTGCGAGCAGCATATCGACCGTACAGAACAGCTCGCAGCGCGCAGCCAGGCGTCCGCCGGGTTTGCGGGCGCCCTTTGCCACGGCACGAACCTGCCGCCCCCGCTCGTCAAGCATCGTCAAGATCAGGTCGGTCTCTTTGAGCTTCGTCTTGTCGAGGACGAGCACCTTGGTGCGATATGTCCGGGAGCCTGCCATGCGCGCCGCGCGTCCTTAGTCCTCGGCGAAGTAGTAGATAAGTGTTCTATAGGTCATCATAGTGCTCCATAGTGCAGTTATACGTTTCCATAGGTCTCCATAGTAGTGCATATTTCAGAACTTATGGTCTGAGTTAGGACGCGGATAGACCCGCAGACAAAAATAGCCCCCGTTTCTCAACGACAAGAGACGGGGACTAATAACCTCAAACGAGGTTTGTATTGTGCCTTTATTTTTAATCGTCTCGGAACTCACCAACGAGGCATAGAGCGAACACGCCAATGAGCGCCCCGAGTTGAGCGCCGACGAGGAAAGCAATTACCAAACCCATCATCGGCGCGTACCGTCAGACACGTAGCACTGGAGACGATCAAGCGCATAGCCGTAGATGCCAGCGTAATCATCGCCACCGTAGGTGGAACCATCATCGCAGACCTCATCGTGCCAGTTTGCGTGTGCAACGTCCTGAGCACGGTAGTAGACCTGCTTGTACTCGCCAGACGGGGTGATGTAGTACATCTGGACGCCGTCGATAGTCTGGCCCCAGATGCCCGCCATGCCATTCACGCTGTCGTTGTAATTGGCGGTCTGTACCCAGTCGAGCCAACCGCTCTCCTTGGTGTGGACACGGTAGCGAAGGGTGCCGCTGTCAACCCACGCAATGAGCATGTCGTGGGAGCCGTAGGGCATACCCGCGAAACCCTCGCTGTTGGAATCGTTGAAGTTGGTTACGGCATCATTCCACGCGCCGTAGCGGTTGTGGAGGGCATAGTGGATGTTTACACTCTTGCCCGTGGACTTCGGGAAACTCGTACGAGTAGCAGAAGTGGAGGGCTGGTACGTGCCGCCGTTGCCATCAGTCGGCGCTGTCGGCGCGATGTAGCCGCTACCCAAGTAGCTAGCGACCGCCTGCACGAACTCATTCCAGCTCTTGCCGTACTGACGAAAATAGCCGTTAGGATCGGTATGGTCGGAGCCGCCCCAGATTCGAGCCGCCTGATAGTGGCTCAAAAGGCGGGACGTATCCCAGCCGTGCGCGCGGAGTTCGTCGCCCGCCCACTTGACCGCCTCAGTCCACTGCTTGGCAAAGTCTCTGGCATTGGTCGCGTGGGCAAGCTCGATGCCGATGGTGGCGTAATTGCCGTTACCGACATGCCAGCACAAGCGATTCTCGGGCACGGTGTTGTAGACAGTAGAGCCATCCAGCTCCATCACATGATGTACGGCATACGTATCATTGCCGCGCCAATACAGCACGTGGTTCCACGCGGACGCACCAGGATTCGCCGTTTCGTGGATAACCAAGTACTGGGCGTTGAGGTAGCCGTGTCCATTGCTCACGTAGGCATCTTGGCTTTGGTAGGCTTCGGCGCTGAGTGGAGCGGCAAGCGCTGCCACAAGGGCGAGGACAACGGCAAAGGCGCTGCGCAACGGCAGCTTGCGCTTAGGCTCGGTCTTAGGCTCAGTCATGCTTACCACCAGCTTTGAGACGGGCTGCATCGACCGCCTGCTCAGCTGCTGCATAGATCGCTGCGCTCACCACTCCACAGACCGTGCCGATGATGGCTACAGTCTCGTTACTTGTAGTGATGCCTGCGATGCTAGCTGCCACACTGCCGAGGAAAGCGGCGGTGCAAAGCCAGAACTTGCGGCTGGTCAGCTTGCGGATAATGTCTTCGGTAGTCATCTGGCTACCCCCTTTCCGCGCACACTGGCGCATTTATGATTTCTTGGTAGTACTTCGTTCCAACCCCGTTGCCGCCGAGCGCGTGATACGCCGTGTACACCTGTTCCGTCTCGCGTTTACGCTCATCAGGGCAATAGCCCTTCTCGACCGTGCGCTCGTGAATGTCGTAGAGCCTGCTGCGGAGCAGGGTCTTGGTGCCCTCCTGATTGGCGAGGATTAGGTTGTAGAGCCGCTTCAGCGCCACCAGAACAGCTCCCAAAAGAGCGGCTACACACCACGACAGAGCCGAGTTGATGATTACTGCGTCCATCGCATCACCTCCCTTCCACGGCAGTATCGGAGGGGTGTCCCCCGCGTTTTAAAGCGAAAAATCCCAGACGAAATGCGGAGGTCTACCATGCAAAACGTCTGGGATTTTTAGAGATTGGATTGTTCAAAATGCTATTTTCAGATGCCGTAACCGAGTACATGAGCGATAAAGCCAAGCGTCTCCGCGCAACTACGTTGGAGGGCTATCGCAGCGCCATCCGCTGCCATCTGATGCCGATGTGGGGCGGGCGCGAGATCGAGAGCATCAGCTTTGAGGAGGTGCAGGACTGGGTGGACGGTTTCGACCTACCCGGTGCCGCTGAAAAGGCGTATAAAACCTTCCGCCAGATTTACCGCTGGGTATTGCGCCGCCACCAGCTGCGCATCTGGGACGTGACGCAGGGCGTGGAGCTGCCGAAGAAGCCCACGGTGCGCCGACCGACGCTCACTGCCGAGCAGGAACGCGTGACGCTAAAGGCCATCGTTGGTCAGCCATTCGAGGCCGCCGTGCTCTTGGGTGCCGCGTTGGGCCTGCGCCGCTGCGAAGCGTGCGCCGTGAGAATCGAGGATGTTGACTGGCGCAGCGGCTGGGTGCATGTGCGTCGTGGATTGCACGCGGTGGGC
>CABSZR010000226.1 GCA_902482185.1 uncultured Collinsella sp.
CTTGAGACCCATGCGGCACGCGAGGGCACGAGCGGCATCGACCGCATAGCCCGTGAGGTTTCCGTCGGCATCCTGCATGGCTTGCGGGGCATCGGAAGTATCGAGGGCGACCGTCAGGGTTCCCGGCGTGACCAGGGCATTGTCCGATACCGTGGGGGTGACGGTCTCGCGCTCGATCTGGTCAATCGTGGGTGTCGTGAACGTGGACAGTGGATTGAACGCGCATCCGCTCAAGCCCAATACGGCAATGACCGCCGCGGTCCCAGCACCTAACCGAGCCGCGTGCATCAAGCTGCCCCTCACCATGTCCACTACCCTGCCTTCTGTGTCGTATACGATCCGTGCGTTGCGCGGAATATCAGGTTGTTCCCACCAGCTGACCTGGTATTTGACCCCACACTTGCGCACCGGGGTGTTTGCTCGGGAGGCCGCAGCCACCTTCACGACTGACCCGCTCGCCCGCGAGGCGGTATTGCCCCAAAGAAAGTAGAACGGACGGTGCGGCTTACATCTAGGACGCGCCATGATCGCGCCGCGCGCACGCGGTCGCTTACGTGGATCCCTTTGACCGCGTCTGTCTTGGACTAGGACGGGCATTTCGTCCGTCCGCAACCACAGCCTGGTAGGAACGAAGCGCATTATAGCTAAGTTCAAGCTAAAGTTTAAGGTTAGGGGCGTTATTCGCATCGCGAGTACAGATTTCGCAGGTCAGGACGGGCCGCACGTGCTCTGATTGAGCCCGTCGCTCCCCTATGGAAAGCCCCAACACACCCGTCTTAGGGCGCCGTGGCCAAAAAATAGCAAATATGAGTACTGTTACCAATTTAGTAGCAGGAGTTTTTGGCTCTGCAAGCTGTTTTCACGCTCTATAACGTCAGATTGATGCCAGGATATTCCACATTTGTTTAATAGCTTTCTAATTTACCCCATCTTCCAGTCCCAAAATCCCTGATTTTGCTGTTACTGAATTTGTAGCAGTACTCATATTTGCTATATTTTGGCCAGAGCATATATCCAACCCCCTGTTTCAGAGCATTGTTAGGCGGGTTTAAGCCCAAAACACGCCCGCAGCGTGTTAAGCAGCGCCTCTTGCTTTTTCCTGCGGGCATCGACACGATTCCGGTACCGCTTTCGCATACGCTGGTGCATGCGCCATGCGAGCGCCTCCATTGCCTCCATGTCGCAGAGCATCTCGTTATTGACCGTCGCGACCTCGATTCCCATAGTAATCAAGCCCGTGTTGCGTTTTTCATCATGGATACGTCCCCTCCGGGAGGAATGGCCCAGCTCACCGTTGTATTCCAGGTCAAACTGGGCTGCTTCCTGATACGCATCGCAAACTGCATGCGGCATCCCCGAGATTGCCTGCGCGCGGTCATCGAACTCGATCTTGTAGTCGGTCTTAAAGGGACCGCAGGCAAATCCGCCATAGGAAAACGGAAGCGAAAACAGAGCGAGCATGATGCACTCCATGGGCGAGCGCAGATTTTCTGACAGGTAGGGACACAGGCGCAGCAGCTGTTTGGCCACATTCCCCTTGCATGCCGCGAGGTAATCTACCAGGCAATCGGGTGTCAGCACGGACTCGACCTCAAAGTAACCGACATCTGGCGGCTGGTCTTTGTCCTTTGCCAATTTGTTCACGACAGGCGATGTGTAGGGAGGTAGATACTGCCCGCGGTCACTCAGCGAAATCTTAGAGCACAGCTCCTGGGCCAGGGCAAATGCCTGGATACAGCCGACCTCGCGCGCGATGGCAACACAAAGGGCCTCGGGAGATAGACTGTACACCCCCGGTTCCACCTCTAGAATCGAGCCGGCGGGCAACCCGGAACACACGGACCAGCTCACGCCAGGGATGCGGCGGCGCTGCGCCGCAGATCCCACCAGCAAGCACAGATCTTCTTGCACCTCGCCGCTTGCGGCCCCAATCCGCACCAAATCGGGAAGATAGATGTCCTCGGTCGAGGGCGACGACGTGCGCAGCACACGGCACTCCTCCTTGGGATCAAGGTCCTTCCAGCTTATGTAGCCCATCTGCCGGCGCTCGGCGCGCATCATGCGTAGCGCCGAGGCGCCTGTTAGGATTACGGAAGCCGCTAGCTGTTCGTCTGTCGGCTCGTTGCACCGCTCAATCTTTACTGCCACAAAACCACCCCTACCAAACGCGTGCGATAGCGAGGCCATCGACTGCTGCGGCGCCGGCGCGCTTGAGTTCCGCCGAAGCCGCTGCCATCGTCGCGCCCGTGGTGATAACGTCATCGATAAGCAGCAGGCGCTTGCCCCGCACGTCCTCAACCGTCTCGTACATGCCTTGGGCACGCTCGCGGCGCTCCTCACGACCGAGTTCGCGCTGGTCGCCATGCCCGTACTTGACGAGAGCATCGAGCAAGGGAACACCCGACAGCTCGCAAAATGGGCGCGCAATGGCCTCCATATGATCAAAACCACGCCGCCGAAACGCCGCCGCAGTCGCGGGCACAAACACCACCGCGTCCGCACCGGACAACACACCGCCGTAGCGATCGGATGCTGCCACCTGGGCATGCAAGGCAGTGTCGTAGAGCAACTCCGCCAGATACGGTGCCAGACGGCGCTCGCCCGCATCCTTGTACGCCTTGATGATGCGCGGCAGCGGATGTGCGTAGACGGCACACGCCAGACAGCGATCGAGCGCCTCGGCCATTGCCGAAGACGTGCCCTCGACCGAGCACTCGGTGCACAGCAAATCCCCAAACGGGGCGCCGCATCGGATGCAGCTATGGCACGGGTCGATGAGTGCGAGCGATGCCAGACAATCCTGACAGATCAGCGCACCGGAGCGCTCGCAGCCGGCACATCGCGTGGGCGACAACGCCTCGAGCGCCTCGTATGTCGCGCGCTCGGCAAGCGGTAGCAATTCGTCCGCAAACGGTAGGACGCCTGCGCCCTGCAAGCGAGTCAATACGTTCAGATGTCTCTTCATGACACAACCCTCCCTACACGAAGGCGAAGGGAGGGTTGTCGGTGTAGAGCCATGATACCCAGAGGTGCTGGGGTCAGACAGGTTGCATCCGTTTACGGGCGCTATTCGCCGGTAGGCGGTTGCGGTGCGGACGAGGTGTGGGTCGAGCCCTCGCCACCGTCCTGGCGCGGCTTGCGGGAACGGCGACGGCGACGGCGCTTTTGACCCTGGTCGGCCGAACCCTCGCCACCACGATCGTCGCGCGACTCGCGTTCATCGCGAGCAGCGCCGCGCGCGGCCTTGGCGGCCGCCCCTCCGCCA
>CABSZR010000227.1 GCA_902482185.1 uncultured Collinsella sp.
CACACACCTTGCACTCGCCCACCTTAAGGTCGGGCTCGTAGTTGGTGGGGCACGTCGGATTCACGCAAATCTCGAAAGCCTTCTGGCGGAACGGCTGGCACTTAATGCGCGGTGCACCGCATTCGGGGCACACGGCAGCCTCGCCCTCGAGCGGGCTCACCTTGACGCCGCTCGGCACCGGATAGGTCACATCGCAGTCGGGCCATCCCATGCAGCCGATAAAGCTGCCGCGGGTCTTGGCGCTCGTCTTCATAACCAAGTCCTTGCCGCACTTGGGGCAGGCGCCCACGCGCGCATCGGCCGTGACGGCGTCGCTGATAGCATCGCCCAGTTCCTGCGTATGCTTGAGCAGCTCGTCGAGCACGCCGGCCAGCAGCGCGCGCGAGTGCGTCACGACATGCTCTTCGGTATCCTCGCCGCGCTCCACGCGGGTCATGTCGCCGTCGAGCTCGCTGGTCATATCGGGGCTCGTGATGCGCGGGGCAAACTGCGACAGTGCATCGATGATGGCGATGCCCAGCTGGCTCGGCTCCACGGGATCGTTTTTGAGATAGCGCACGGCGTACAGACGCTCGATGATGCTCGCGCGCGTGGACTTGGTACCCAGGCCGCGCTTTTCCATCTCCTGAACGAGCTTGCCCTGGCTATAGCGCGCGGGCGGCTCGGTCTGCTTGGCCTCGAGCTTAATGTCGAACACGTCGACCGCATCGCCCTGCTCCAGCGGCGGCATCTGCTCGTCGCGCTTGAGTCCGTACGGGTACGCCTCGCGGAAACCCGGGGTCACGAGCACATCGCCCGAAGCCACGAACGGCTCGCCGTTCACGTCGAGCTCGAGCTTGGTGTTCTCGATGGTCGCGGGACCCATAAGCGTCGCCAGGAAGCGGCGGGCGATGAGGTCGTAGAGCTTGCGCTGGCCGCCATCGAGCGTGGACGGATCGCCCTCGCCCGTGGGATAGATAGGCGGGTGGTCGGTGGTCTCGACTTTGCCCCGCGTGGGCTTCATGGGGCCGGCGAGCACCTTTTTGCATACAGGTGCCAGCGCCGGATTGATCTTTGCCAGGTCGCTCACCACGGCGCCCAGGTCGAGCGTCGCGGGGTACACGGTGTTGTCGACACGCGGGTAGCTGATGAGGCCCGCCATGTAGAGGGACTCGGCGATGCGCATGGTACGCGCAGGTGAGATGCCCTCGGCTGCGGCGGCAGCCTGCAGCGAGGTGGTCGCAAACGGCGTGGGCGGCTGCTGCTTGCGCGAACGCTTGGTCACCGCGGCGACGGTTGCCGTCGCAACGCCGTCAACATGGCCGTACGCCGTCTCGGCAGCATCCTTGTCGGTAAAGCGCGCCGTCTTGTGCGCAATCTTAAAGCGGTCGTCCTCGGCAGCGCCCTGCGCGGCACCCATGCCGCGAATCTGCCAATAGTCCTCGGGCACAAACGCCATGCGCTCGCGCTCGCGCTCAACCACCAGGGCGAGCGTCGGCGTCTGCACGCGGCCGGCGGAACGCACGTTGCCAAAGCCGCCAAACTTGGCGAGCGTCAGGTAGCGCGTGAGCACCGCGCCCCAAATGAGGTCGATGTGCTGACGGCTCTCGCCGGCGTCGGCCAAGTTCTGGTCGAGCGAGACGAGATTATCAAAGGCCTGCGTAATCTCGGCCTTGGTAAACGAAGAATACTGGGCGCGGGCGACCGGCAAGTCGGGCGCAACCTCGCGCACCTTGTTGAGGGCGTCCGAACCGATCAGCTCGCCCTCGCGATCGAAGTCCGTGGCGATAATGACGCTGTCGGACTTTTTAGCGAGGTTCTTGAGCGAACGAATGAGCTCCTTCTCGGCCGGCAGCTTAATGACAGGCGCCCAGGTGAGGTAAGGCAGGCTCTCGAGCTTCCAGCCCTTGATGGAAATGCCATCGGCAAGGAACGGCTTACGCTTGGTGTCGTAAGGCGGACGAGCCAGGCCATCGGGCATGTCGGCCGGCAGTATCTCGCCGTCCTCGGTGACCGAATACCAGCCCAGCTTTTTATCGAACAGCACGCTGTCGCAAAAATCGGGCGCAAGGATGTGACCGGCAAGGCCGATCGTCACGCACTCCTCGCCCTTCCACTCAAAACGGTAGATGGCGGTGTTGTACACCTTGTCCTTTTTGGGCTTGCCCGTGGACAGACGCTCGGCAATCTGACGCGCGGCGTCGTTTTTCTCGGCGATGATGAGCTTCAAAAGAGGCTCCTATCTCGTATCTCTGCGGCTACGCCCGCCCGTATGGCGGCCGACTTACGCCCTTGCTTGCTCAATCTGCCCGATGAGCCAATCGCACCAGGCATCCATGCCCTCGCCCTTACGCGCGCTAACGGAAAACCGCGGCGCCTGCGGATTGAGGTCATCGAGTGTCTTAGTATACCTATCCATGTCAAAATCGAAAGCCGGGGCCACATCGACCTTGTTGAGCAGCTGCGCGCCGGCGTGCTGGAAGATGCCCGGGTACTTGATGGGCTTGTCGTCGCCCTCGGGCACCGAGAGAATCATGATGGACAGGTTTTCGCCCAGGTCAAAGTCGACTGGGCAGACCAGGTTACCCACGTTTTCGATAAAGATGACGTCGATGTTTTGAAGACCCACAGCCTGGTCGAAGGCGTCAACTGCCTCCATGATCATGTTGCCCTCGAGATGGCACAGGCCGCCCGTGTTGATCTGGATGGCGGGCATGCCGGCTTCCTTCATGGTGATGGCGTCGACATCCGAGGCGATATCGCCCTCGATGACGGCACAGCGCAGGCCGGCCTTGTCACGTAGACGCTCGTTGGTGCCCAGGATCGTGGTAGTCTTGCCCGAGCCGGGGCTCGACAACACATTGATCACATAGGTGTTTGTCTCTTCAAATCGCTGTCGCAGCTGATCTGCCAGGCGCTCATTGCGCGACAGAATCGGCGACGCGATATCAATCGTTTTCTCGGCCATACTCGGCGCTCCTTACTTCTACCATTTATACCCCGTCCCCAGGTGGCTGGCGGGCTAATCGTCGGGGGTTTCGATTTCTATACTGGCGATGTCGAGCTCGCGGCCGTGCAGTAGGCGCACATTGGCGCCACCGCACTGGGGACAACGGCAATGGAAGCGGTCGTGCTCAAAGACCTCGCCGCAGTCCAGACACTCGCTTTGTGGATGGACTTCCTCTACGGCAAGCTCGCAGCCGCGCGTGAGCGGGTCCTCGTCGCGAAATGTCTCCCATGCAAAGTCGAGTGCCGCGCGGACGACCTCGGTCATATCCCA
>CABSZR010000228.1 GCA_902482185.1 uncultured Collinsella sp.
CTTCCCAACAGGGGAGCGGGTCTTATTTTGTGAGGAACGTTGCCTCGACGAGCATGTCGGATTCCCGGACCGGGCGGCCTGCGGTTTAAGTTTGTCGCGAGTTCCGCACGAGCCGGAGGCCACTTAATGTGGCCTCCGTGCGAGCCAGGACTGTAGAGCAGCAAACTTAAACCGCAGGCCGCCCGGGCCGGGAATCCGCCCATGCGCACAGGAGGGGATCCCTTTTGTGTAGGGTTTGCGGAAATGTGCCTATTTTGGGATACGCCCGGCGGCGTGGTCTGTTGACGGCACAGCTAACGCCACGTATCCTATCGAACTGCGTGTTTCGTAGGGGGATGCTGACCCCTCGATTCAAGCCGTTGCACTTTACAGAAAGCTGGAATCATTCGAGAAGGAGTACGCTTTGCCTACTATTAACCAGCTGGTTCGCCAGGGCCGTCGTTCCGTGCCCAAGAAGTCCAAGAACGCTGCTCTGCAGCACAACTCCCAGAAGCGCGGCGTGTGCACCCGCGTCTTCACCACGAGCCCCAAGAAGCCGAACTCGGCTCTTCGTAAGGTTGCCCGTGTTCGCCTTGTCAACGGCATCGAAGTTACTGCTTACATCCCGGGTGAGGGCCACAACCTGCAGGAGCACTCCATTGTGCTCGTCCGCGGCGGTCGTGTCCGTGACCTCCCTGGTGTCCGTTATCACGTCATCCGTGGCGCCTACGACGCTGCTCCGGTCCAGAACCGTATGCAGGCCCGTTCCAAGTACGGTGCTAAGCGCCCCAAGGCCAAATAAGCCAGATAACGTTTTGATACTTTCGCCGTGTGCCGCCTAAGCGCCGCACGGTAGACACTTAAGGAGATTTCACATGCCGCGTCGTGCAGCAGCTAATCGTCGTGAGGTTCAGCCTGACGCCGTTTACAACAACCGCCTGGTGACTCAGCTCATCAACAAGGTCCTTCTTGACGGCAAGAAGGCCACCGCTGAGCGCATCGTTTACACCGCTTTCGAGATCGTTGCCGAGAAGTCCGAGGGTGGCGACGCTCTCGCTACCTTCAAGAAGGCTATGGACAACGTCAAGCCCACGCTCGAGGTTAAGCCCAAGCGTGTCGGTGGCGCTACCTATCAGGTCCCGATGGAGGTCAACTCCCGTCGTTCCACCGCTCTGGGTATCCGCTGGATCGTCAACTTCTCCCGCGCTCGCAAGGAGAAGACCATGGCCGAGCGTCTCGCCAACGAGATTCTCGACGCCTCCAACGGCCTGGGCGCTTCCGTCAAGAAGCGTGAGGACGTCTTCAAGATGGCCGAGGCCAACCGCGCGTTCTCTCACTATCGTTGGTAAGTTAAGGTAAGGAACTAACATGGCTAAGCCTAAGTACAAGCTTTCCGATACCCGTAACATCGGCATCATGGCCCACATCGATGCCGGTAAGACCACCACGACCGAGCGTATTCTTTACTACACCGGTAAGACCCACAAGATCGGTGAGGTTCATGAGGGCGCTGCCACCATGGACTGGATGGTTCAGGAGCAGGAGCGCGGCGTAACCATTACCTCCGCTGCTACCACGTGCTTCTGGAACAAGGACGGTAAGGACTACCGCATCCAGATCATCGACACCCCGGGCCACGTTGACTTCACCGCCGAGGTCGAGCGCTGCCTGCGCGTCCTCGATGGCGCTGTCGCCGTCTTCGACGCCGTTGCCGGCGTTCAGCCCCAGTCTGAGACCGTTTGGCGTCAGGCTTCTACCTTCAACGTCCCCCGCATCGCCTTCATCAACAAGTATGACCGCGTGGGCGCTGACTTCTTCAACGCTATCGAGACCATGAAGGATCGTCTCGACGCTAACGCCGTGGCCGCTCAGGTCCCGATGGGCGCCGAGGACAACTTCTGGGGCGTCATCGACCTGGTCACCATGACTGCATGGGACTTCAAGGCCGACGAGAAGGGCATGACCTACCCCGAGCCGATGGACGAGATCCCGGCTGAGTTTGCCGACATCGCTGCCACCAAGCGCGAGGAGCTCCTCGACGCTGCTGCCAGCTTTGACGACGAGCTCATGGAGAAGATCCTCATGGAGGAGGACTTCACCGTCGAGGAGCTCAAGGCTGCTCTGCGCAAGGGCGTTCTGGCCAACGAGCTCAACCTCGTCTTCGTGGGTTCCGCCTACAAGAACAAGGGCGTTCAGGAGCTGCTCGACGCTGTCGTCGACTACCTGCCCAGCCCGCTCGACGTCGAGGCCGTCACCGGTACCGATCCGGACACCGGCGAGGAGATCCAGCGTCATCCTTCCTTCGACGAGCCCTTCTCCGGCCTGGTCTTCAAGATCATGACCGACCCGTTCGTCGGTAAGCTCACCTACGTCCGCGTTTACTCCGGCCGCGCCGAGTCCGGCTCCTACGTGGTCAACGCTTCCAACGGTCAGCGCGAGCGCCTCGGCCGCATCCTCGAGATGAACGCCGCCGAGCGTATCGACCGTGACGACGCTGCCGCCGGCGACATCGTCGCTTGCGTCGGTTTCAAGAACTCCACCACCGGTGACACCCTGTGCGCCGAGGGCAAGGAGATCGTCCTCGAGAAGATCGAGTTCGCTAAGCCCGTTATCGACGTTGCCATCGAGCCCAAGACCAAGGCCGAGCAGGACAAGATGTCCCTGGCTCTGACCAAGCTCGCCGAGGAGGACCCGACCTTCCAGGTGTCCACCAACCACGAGACCGGCCAGACCATCATCGCCGGCATGGGCGAGCTGCACCTCGAGATCATCGTCGACCGTCTGCGTCGCGAGTTCAAGGTTGACTGCAACGTGGGCAAGCCTCAGGTTGCCTACCGCGAGACCTGCGGTCACGCCGTCCAGAAGGCTGAGGGCAAGTTCGTCCGCCAGTCCGGCGGCCGCGGTCAGTACGGTCACGCCGTCATCGACATCGAGCCGAACGAGGAGGGCAAGGGCTACGAGTTCGAGAACGCCATCGTCGGTGGCGTCGTCCCGAAGGAGTACATCCCCTCCATCGACAAGGGCATCCAGGAGGCGCTGGAGAACGGCGTCATCGCCGGCTACCCGGTCGTCGACGTCAAGGTCAAGCTGATCGATGGTTCCTACCACGAGGTCGACTCCTCCGAGGCCGCCTTCAAGATCGCCGGTTCCATGGCCATCAAGGACGCCCTCAAGAAGTCCGACCCCGTCCTGCTCGAGCCCGTCGAGAAGGTCGAGGTTGAGACCCCCGAGCAGTACATGGGCGACGTCATGGGC
>CABSZR010000229.1 GCA_902482185.1 uncultured Collinsella sp.
GTACGAGAGCATATAGGGCAGGGCAAAGACCGCGATGGTCTTGAGGACATTGCCGCGTGTGAGGTCGTGTTCCATGGGCGGGGCACTTTCTGGTTTGGTTCGGTTGCATACCAGTGTAGTGAAAACCCTACAACGATTGTAGAGTCAAGGTTTGTGTTGACGACGGGGCGAAATAAGTGAGCCTGTATTCATTTCCATTTGAATACGGGCATGCGCCGTGTAGGCTTAGCGCCCCTCACCTCGCCTCAAACCATCACAACATTCAACGTTTTTTGCCAAAAACGGGAAAAGCATCGAATGTTGTGATGGTTTTTCTGCCACTCGACCGGGTGGAATCGCTTTCTTGCGCACGAAGGTGTGCGGACCCGTGGGCAGGGGAATAAGGTTGGTTATCCGACTCCATTGGAGGGCTCATGGACCTGCCGATCGTCCTGTCCCATAAGACTGCCTGGCTGTACCACAACGTGGCGCGCCCGTCCGAGCCGCTCTCGCGAGCAAGCAGCCTATACGATGAGGACTCGCTTGCTAACGAGGCGGAGCCGACCGCGGACCTGCCCAAATTGGGGCTCGATGCCAAGGGGCTGAGGGCTTCAACGGCAGTTGGGATCGTTACCGACTATCTGGTTTCGCTTGGTATTCCACGAGAAGAGCTCGATCATATCGACACGCTCGTCAACTTCGATTTTGAGCGCTCGACGCCGGCTGGATTTAGGTGCCATGTGTTTGGGGCGCCGGTACCTCCAGGCCATCTTATCGAGGTGGCAGAGGGCCTTCTAGTGGTTGATGAGGCCATGTGCTTTGTCCAGGCGGGTTCGTGGATGAGTGAGCCCGAGCAGCTGGAATATGGCTACGAAATCTGTGCCCGATACCATTTGAATCATCTGTCGACAGGCGATTATATCGAGATGGGGCAGAGGTATACCGTTGCCGACTTGATTGCCTATTGCAATGAGAACCGATCTCGTCAGGGGGCTATACGCGCGGCCGCTGTGCTCAAGCGCGTGCACGATGGCGCGCGTTCGCCCATGGAGACGGCTACCGCAATCATGGTCGTAGCAAAACGTTCCCAGGGCGGGCTGGGATACGCCAAGGTTGAGCTCAACCATCGGGTCGATGTTCCCAGCGAGTTCAAATATCTCGCAAAGGCCGGGTATTTCGAGATCGACGTATATGCGCCTGCGAGCGGTACGGGGATTGAATACAACGGCTCGGACCATCTTGATAAACAGCGCAGCGCGTCGGATGCGGAGCGTATGACCGTGCTGAGCGCGCTGGGCTTTAGGATGATCGTCCTCACCGGGATTCAGTTTGCCCATCAGCTGCAATTGCACCGGGCGATGAACGCTATCGCGCTCGCTATGGGCCTTAAGTGCGACCGAAGCGAAGCGTTCCAGAAACGTCAAAACGACCTGCGAGAATTCGTGATTCGACACTGGGGCGGCGGCCTTTAGGGGCGTCCCGGTCCTTCTACGGGGTGCTGTGGGCAGGCAAACCATCACAACATTCGACGTTTTTCGCTAAAAACGGGAAAAGCATCGAATGTTGTGATGGTCTGTGTTGAGGATGGGCTTGGAAAGTCCGTTTTGCTCGAAGCGACCTGTCCTGTCGTACGGGTGTCGGCATGATTCTCTCGTGGGGTATTATGTTTTCCGAAGAATAAAACGCCGCGTGAGGGGAGGGCTGCGTGGACGGGCGCGTGCAACATGACGGTTTTGGCCGCGATATCAACTACCTGCGCATTGCCGTTACCGACAAGTGCAATTTCCGCTGCATCTATTGTATGCCGGCCGATGGCGTGGCGCCCCGTGTACACGACGAGCTACTCAGTGCCGAGGAAATCGCCCGCTTTGTGCGCCTGGTGGCGGGAGAGGGCATTCGCCGCGTGCGCCTGACGGGCGGCGAGCCGCTGGTCAGCCGCCGTATCATCCCGCTTATTCGTGACATCCGCGCGATTCCGCAGATCGAGGACATCTCGCTCACCACCAACGGCGCTCTGCTGCCCAAGCTGGCGCCGCAGCTCAAAGATGCGGGACTTAACCGCGTTAACATCTCGCTCGACGCGCTCGACCCTACGCTCTTTGGAAAGATCACGCGCCTGGGTCGACTCGAGCAAACCATGGCTGGCATCGATGCGGCGCTGGCTTGGGGCTTTGAGCCCGTTAAGGTCAATTGCGTTGTTGTGCGCCGGCTCAACCAGGATGTGGCAGCCCTCGCGCGGCTCACGCTCGACCGCCCCATCCACCTGCGCTTTATCGAATACATGCCCATCGGCGACGAGCGCACCAGCTCGCATTGCGCTGTGGACCCGCATGCGCCCGCGCTCAATCCCGAGCTGTGGGACGCGAGCGATACCGTGCCGAGCGACGAGCTGCGGGCGCGCATCAATGCCGGGGCCACCGCGGCGGGACTGGGCGAGCTCGAGCCGCTCGACATCAACGACGCTCCTGCTGGTGCGGGCCCTGCGCGCTATTGGCACTTTCCGGGTGCGGCGGGAACGGTTGGCTTCATCAGCGCCATGTCCAACCATTTTTGTGCGAATTGCAACCGTCTGCGCCTGACGGCCGATGGCAACGTGCGTCCGTGCCTGTTCAGCGATGCCGAGTATTCGGTACGTGAGGCGCTGCGCCGTGGTGATGATATGCAGGTACTTTCGATTTGGCGCGATGCCGTGGCCCACAAACCGCAGGAACACGCGATAATTGAGGGCACGCAACGATTTATGTCTCAAATCGGAGGATGATCATATGGCCAAGAGCAGGTACGCCGATGCCACCAAGGCCGCTCGCAGGGCCGCGATGTCTGCCCACAAAGCCACGGCCGCGGCGAATGCTGGCAACGTCGACGCGTCCGCGCAGCCGACTGCCAGTGCTGTCACCGAGCCCGCCCGTGACGCCCGTCGCGACGAGCTGACGCACGTGGACGCCAAGGGCGAGGTGCGCATGGTCGACGTGTCCGACAAGGCCGAGACCCATCGCATTGCCATCGCCGAGGGCACCATCCTCATGCATCCCGAGACCCAAGCCATGGTGCTGCAGGACCGCGCCAAAAAGGGCGACGTGCTTGCCTGCGCGCGCGTGGCGGGCATTATGGCCATCAAACGCACGAGTGACATCATCCCCATGTGCCATCCATTGCTCATTACCAAGAGTAAGTGCGACATTGCGCCCATCGCTCCGGCGGGGACGCCTGCCGAGGACGTGCCCGAGG
>CABSZR010000230.1 GCA_902482185.1 uncultured Collinsella sp.
CGACAATCGCGCGCCCGCCGTCATAAGTCTCCTCGACCTTCGCCATGGCATCGCGCGTAAGCTCGGCCTCGATCTCGCGGCGTTGGCGAGTGATTTCCTCGAGCTCGGCGGCAAGCGCGCTTGCCTCGATAGGATCGTGGGCAAGCAGCAGGTCGAGTGCCAGCTTGGGATCGGCCATGCGGCCGGCGGCATTCAAACGAGGAATGAGCGAAAATGACAGACCATCGGCCGTAATGGTAGAAAGGTCGGCCTTGGCGAGCGCGGCCAGCGCGATATAGCCGGGGCGGGCGGTCACGCGCATCTGCTGGATGCCCTCGGCAACCAGCGCGCGATTCTCGGGCGTGAGCGGCATCATGTCGGACACGGTGCCCAGCGCCGCGACCTCGATTAGCGAACGCCAATACGACGGCTTGCCCAAACGCTCGCCCAGGACCTGTACCAGCTTAAGCGCCACACCGGCACCGGCAAGCTCGCGCGAGGGGCCCTCGTCCTCGAGCTTGGGGTCGGTCAGGGGCACGCCCTGCGGCACCTGATCGGAGGGCTCGTGATGGTCCGTGACCACCAAATCGATCCCCAGGCTCTTCAGATAGGAAACCTCTTCCTTGGCGGCAATGCCGTTATCGACGGTCACGATCAGCTGGGGGCGAGCGAGCTCGTTAACGCGGTCGAGCGCCGCGCGCGAGAGACCGTAGCCCTCGTCAAAGCGATGCGGAATAAACGGCGTGACATCGGCGCCAAACGTGCGCAGCGCCTCGGTCAACAGGCAGGTCGACGTAATACCGTCAACGTCAAAATCGCCAAAGACTGCAATGTGCTCGTGGTTGCGAATAGCACGCTCGACGCGGTCGGCAACGACCGACATGCCCGGGATAATGAGTGGGTCGGCCCAGTCGCGATCGAGCGAAGGCGTCAAAAACAATTGGCCCTCTTTGATTGAGCCAATGCCGTGCGCGACCATAATGCGCGCCACCAGCCCGGGAATGCCCAGACCAGCCGAAAGCTCCTTTTCGAGCTCGGGGTTTTGCTGAGCGACCGCCCAGCGATGCGTCGTCTTAAGCGATGACATAGGCACCCACCCCCGATAGGGGCAGGTCGCCGCGATACCTCTCACGGTTCATAGCGATGAGTCCTCTGTGTATGCCCGCTTCGGCAGGCAGATCTGTTGAACGGATTTATTATACCGTGCGGCGCGGACGCAAATCGCCGCAGCATGCCGCGGTTTCGGTAAACGATGCCGGTAATACCCTCGAAATAATCGAGCGTTTCTGACGCACGGACACATGTGAGCGTCTAGCATATCCAGTCAAAACGGATTCACGAGCAAAGGGAGTCACAAGAGCATATGAAGCAATGGGTTGGACTGGGCAAGTTTCTCGCGGGGCACATGCAAATCATCGTTCCGATTTGTGTGGCGCTCGGCGTGCTCTTTCCTCAACAGATCGGCGTTCTCAAGCCCATCGTTCCCACCTTGTTTGCCTTTATGACGTTCCAAGGTGCGCTCAGCAACACCTTTCACCAGGTAGCCGAGGTGTTCCACCGTCCGCTGCACCTGATTCTGGCGTTGTTGGTCTCGGCGGCGCTTATTCCCATCGCGGCCTACGCCATGGGATCGTTGTTCTTTGGTTCCAACCCCAACCTTGTCTGCGGCATCGTGCTCGAATACAGTGTGCCCGTGGCAGTCACCGCTTTTATGTGGATCAGCATGTTCGGCGGCAACGGCCCGCTCGCGCTCACCATCATCCTGACGTCCTCGGTCATCTCCCCTGTGACGATTCCGCTTACGCTCAAGCTCCTGCTGGGCGCCACCGTCTCGATCGATGTGCCGAGCATGATGCAGGACATGGCCTTTATGATCGCCATCCCCGCCGTGCTCGGCATCGTGATCAACGAGCTCACACGTGGATGGGGACACGAGAAGCTCTCCCCCGCGCTCTCGCCCGCCTGCAAGTTCATGATGATGGGCGTTATCGCCTCCAACTCCACCGCCATGAGCGAGTACGTGCTGCACATGAACGCGGTGCGCTTGGAAGTCGCCCTCTTTATTTTGGTCTTCGCCATCAGCGGCTTTGTCGTCGGCATTCTGGTCGCCCGCGCGCTGCATCTGCCATATAGCGAAACGACCACCATGTGCTTTACCTGCGGCATGCGCAATATCTCTTCGGGCGCCGTCATCGCCACGCAATACTTTCCGGGCGAAGTTGTGTTTCCCGTCATGTGTGGAACGTTGTTTCAGCAGGTGCTCGCCTCGCTTATCGGACACTTCTTTGAGCGTCTGACCGGCGAGGAGCGCGCCGCCCAGCGCAAGCGGGTCGAGGCCGGCCGCGACGCCATGGCACGCTAGACTGTCCGCATTACGCGGGTGTTAGTCTTGCTATACGAGCGTTTCCAGATGCGCACGCAGGCGCTCAGCATCGATATCGAGCGTTGTCTCAGCATTGACCTGGGCCAAACGATAGCCGACAAAGTAGGGCGAAACCACCCAACGTGGCAGCGCCTTGGCAATGGTCCGACCGCCCAGGTGATAGAAGAACAGGTTGTACGACTCTGCGCGACCACCGTGGTGCTCGTTCAGGATATAGCGCAGAGCTACCTGGATCGCATCGGCGAAGAGATCCGCCTCGGCTTGGTCTCTCGTGTCATCGCTGGCAGCGATTCCCTGCGGGGCTGAAACGTTGATCTCAAAGAACCCCATGATCGGTTCGGTTGAGATGTCGACCGAGATTCTCCCCTGTTGCCAGACACTGATGCCTTCAAAGTTGGCTGAGGCCAGCGCCGCATAGCCGTCCTCCTGTTCCAAGCCCACAATCTGCATGTGTGGATGGACGAGGCTGCCGCCCGAAAGCGGGCCTTTGTTCTTGTACATGAGCACACTGCAGTACTGTTGGGAATCGATCATCTGCTGCCAACAGCCCAGGGCAAACCGCATCACATGATGCAGCTCATCCGGTTCATAGGTCACCAGGTCGGCGTCGTGATTGGCAGACTCGATCAATACGGTCTGACGTGTGGCCCGCAATGTCTTGAACTTATTCTCGAGCCAGATGCAGTCACCATCGCGCTGGATGATGTTGGCAAGCCCCTCCGTGTCGCAAAAGGGGCACGCGGTGCCAGGGCGCCGGTTGTCGTCGGGCTTGCCGCTCGCCTGCTGAACGTCAAATACCAGCGCCACGGGTTACGCCTCCAGCGGCACGATCTTGGTGCC
>CABSZR010000231.1 GCA_902482185.1 uncultured Collinsella sp.
ACATCTTGATGGCATATGCGACGCCGTAGAGCAGCGGCAACGCGTTCTGGTACTCGCCGCCTTCGGCATTGGGATCGCCCTTGCCCCGCACGGCAACGTAGCTCATAGGCGGAACGGTTACGACGCCCGGCTTGCCCGACGGCCTGTAGAGCTCCCTGAACTCCTTCTTGAAATCGTATGCCATCGCAACAAACCTCCCTGAGCTTGGGTTTCCGTCGATATCGGCTCAAATACAGCAACGGGCGCATCTTTGGAAGAAACCTCTCGTTGGCAGGCATTGTAACATAGAATCGAACTCGTGTTCTACTCCCATGCGATGGCCTCTGCCGTCTTGGACGTGATGTCGCAGCACAGCGTAGAAGCCGATGGTGATGGCTATGCACGGGTACGGGCGCGCCGCCGCACTTCACAGCTTGTTTCTCAAGTATTTGGGGCGCACACGCGGCGTTCAAAAATGAGGAGCGACTCCACATGGCTCAAGACTGAGCCGAGGCACCCTACTTCTCGCCCCCCCAGCAGCCCCACGATGCGGTCGATGTCGACGGCAAAGCGGGGCCTTCCCTCACGCTCGTAGCGGTCGAGGTACGCCTGACACTCGGAGACAATGCGCTTGGTGTTGCTGTCGATAATGCGCTGGAGCGTCTCATAGTAGGCCGAACCCTCGGTCCTGAAGCGACGCTGGTAGGCCTTGGTTATGGGGAACATCTTGACGTAGTGGATGCCGTGACGGCAGCCGGGACGTGTCGTGGGGCGGCAGCGCGAAGTACTGGTCTTTGGGCACATTGGGGCGATGTTGGAGCGCAGCGGCACGGCGAAGTCCCTGCGCTTTCCGCGGAAACGCAGCCTCACCACCACGATGCAGGGGCGATTGTGCTTGAGCATAAGTTCGCGGTCGCCCTCGACGAGGTTGAAGAAGTCCTGGGAGATGGATACGATTTTCACCGGTTGCGCCCCTTCATACGAAGCGGGGCCCGCATCGCTGCAGGCCCCTACAGGTGGGCGATACTCTACGCCTTGCGGCACCCCGTCGCCCACGGAGGTTAAACGTACACGCAAGCCGTACTCTGAAAGCCGCGGCTTCCGGCAAGTAGCTTTTACCACGAAATCTCGCCTTCGATGCGCGTAGCTCTCAAATATCACTCGCTGGGCCGTTACTTAACCGCCGACTTCGCTTGATGCAGAGGGCATTGGGGCAACGATAATGCGGGTGGGCGCCGAGGATCCAAACGGGTCTCGCACCGTCCTTCCCGCGTTCATGCGTCCGCCTTCATTGCCTGGACTAATTATTCCAAAAAGAGCGTTTTGGAGTGCATCGCGGCGTTGCATGAAACCCCAGATAGCCTATTCTACCTGGGGTTTCATTGCTATTCACTACCTTTTGTAACGTGCCGTTTTAGGCTCTCGGTTTACTCCCACTCAGTAATCAAATCGTGCATTCCCATGGTCTCTCGTCTACGTGGTGCACTGCCGTCTCCCCATTTACTGGAATCAGGCGGTTTTCGGATACCCAAATTGAACTCAAAATGAACTCAACGCCAATTTCTGGCGAGAGGCTTCCAACGCTAGCAGTCAATACCGAGCACCACTTTTATCACCATTCGCCGCCATCTTCATTTCATGTCCAATTGAATTCTCACGACAATCACTACGGCTTCCAAACACTAATCAACGGGCACACCCCAAGGAAGAACGTCTTTTCCCCTCCCGTTCGTCTTTCCCTGCCACGTTGCGAACAGGTATCTGTCGAACTCGAAGAACTCTGTTTCTCTATAGGGATGCTGTCTGTCATAGCTGCCAATATTCGTTATATATGCATGGTCGACAGACCTCAGTTCATAGTCTCTACATCTCAGCGACGGAGAGAGCTGTTTGTACAGGGCATAGTTGAAGGAATCATCTATTTTCATATGTTTAATGAGCGGAGAGTAGTCCTTGTGCTGATCATAATTAACAAATAGAGCGAGGTTGACGGCGCAGCGTGCGAATACGTCGTCTTCCACGCGCCGGGAATAATAGGCGACCCCGTCAAGACCAAGCTTCTTACACGCTATCATTATTGCCTGGGGGACGATGTACTCAGACTTGAACGTTCTGTCAGCTTCGTCGATTCTATACGAGGTCGCTGTCATGAGCATGAATAGTTTAAGCCAGCAATGAACGCGCCCCTCATCGAAACCGTCCAAGCCGCCGAAATCTCTCACATTGATTGCCAAGTTAAGTATTTTCTGCGTGCCGTCTAAAACTACCGGTGAGACATTGAAATCGATTTCCGGCGGAAATCCCGTCTCTATCCAGCATCCATACGAAGAATTTGCAAGATAATAGGCCGGGCTGCCGGGGATACTAAACCTGTAGCTTCCGGTCTTAGATCTCAGGCTCTTCGGCAAATGCAACATCTCTTTTGCCGCATAGGCGCTAGAAGGACTCCCTGTTCTCGACCGAAAGAATTGTATCTCCTGGCTCCTGTTCCCCGGAAAGGCCCAACTCTCACCTAGCTTTGCAACCGCAAAAGGATCGGAACGAACTTCTGAAACCAAATTCCTGATGATTGTGTTGCTTTTTGCAATATCGGCCTTGTAGTAACTACGCAGGGCTTCAAGGATTTTATTTCGATATTTCTTTATTATTGCCAGGCTGTCATCATCCGCACCGGCCTTTTCCGCCTGGTTGAGCACAATGTTGTATTTCTCCATAAGGCAGGAATAGTAGTCATTGTCCAGTTTGACAACAAATGGAGCATATAGGTCATTACAGATGAAATCATTCAACAACCAAGATAACCCCATCTTTGCACCATCCTCAATTAGATCCCAGTTGGTCAGCACATCCTTAATGTCGAATATATATCCTGTACTATCCGAAGCAAAACGAACTGGTCGGTTTTGGATAGCAAATGCCGGGCACACTACGCAAGAACGCCCCAAGCTATTGCGTTTAGGAGGAAAGCCGCGCTGTATATGGATGCAAAACTCGGCAAACCGGGAAGCATTCAAACTGTGTGCTCCACACCCTGACGCCCTCTTTCAAGTCGACTGGGCGCAGAAAAAAGATCCCGCAGCGCCTCAAGTGCTCCCGAATAATGCAAACACTCCGTTAAGGGACCGTATTATTGCGGTTTAGGAGGGAATGCCCCCTTAAC
>CABSZR010000232.1 GCA_902482185.1 uncultured Collinsella sp.
TGTTCCGCGT
Organism: uncultured Collinsella sp.; assembly: GCA_902482185.1. Taxonomy (GTDB): domain Bacteria; phylum Actinomycetota; class Coriobacteriia; order Coriobacteriales; family Coriobacteriaceae; genus Collinsella. The sequence continues at coordinate 11 of CABSZR010000232.1, forward strand.
GCACGGCGACACCGTCGAGGTATTCCCCGCGCAGGAGAAGGCGCCCGTGCGCATCGAGTTCTTCGGCGACGAGATCGACCGCATCCGCCGCATGGTGAGCTCCACGGGGCAGACCATCGGCAACGAGGACAGTATCGAGATCTTCCCCTGTCGCGAGCTGGCGCTTACCGACGAGGCCGTCCACAACATGCATGTGGCGCTCTATCGCGCCAGCCAGGACGACAGCAAGCTGGCGGCACTGCTCGAGATGGTGGATGCACGCATCGTCACGCCCGAGCTCGACCGCTTTTTGCCGGTGATGTACGGCCAGACCGTGAGCCCGCTGGCGCACGTGAGCGGCAAGGCGCTCGTGGTGCTGTCCGAGCCGCGCTCGCTGTTCGACGATTGCCTGCGTGCCTACGAGGATATCGAGGCGCGTGCCGGCGAGGCGGGGATTGACCGTCTAGACGGCTTGTACGTGCGCGCTCAACAGCTCGATTTTGGTGCCCAGCAGCGCTTGAACTACGTAAGCCTCATCCGTGCCGGCGGTGCGGTGACGGCCGAGCTCAAGATTGAGCAGCCGGCCATCGCGGGCTCGGACAATCGCTTTATGACGCGCATTCAGGAAGTCGTGGGCAAGCGCTACGCCTGCGTGTTTGCCATTCCCGACCGCGGTGCGCGCGAGTCGATGGAGCTCACCTTTGGCGACGAGGGCATTACCTTTGAGGAGTCGCTGACCGCGGCGCCCGAAAATGCCGGTGCTATCGGCGACCGCGTGCGCGTGGCGGCGGCGGATTCTGCCGATCGTGCCGCACGCCAGGAGGCCCATGCTTCCATTCGCGAGCGCCGCGCCGATGCGCTCAACGCCCGCTCGCTCGAGGTGGGCGCCGCGCAGGCTGCCGCCGGCGCCGCCGTGCCCACCATCTCGCGCGGGCGCGTGACCTTTGTGGACGCTGCCCTGCCGCAGGGCGTGGTGGTGCCCGATGCCAACCTGGCCGTGTTCTCAATCGCCGACCTCAACGCCCGCATGGATGCCAACCGCGCGCGCAGCCGCCGCAAGGTGGACATTACGCAGATCACCTTCCCGTTTAAGCCGGGCGACTACGTGGTGCACGCCACTCACGGCATCGCACTCTTTAGCGAGATCGCGCGCCAGGAAGTGGGCGGCAAGGAGCGCGACTACTTTTTGCTGGAATATGCCGACGGCGACAAGCTCTACGTGCCGCTCGAGCAGGTCGACCGTATCACGCGCTATGTTGGCCCCGACGGCGACAAACCGCGCCTGACCAGGCTCAACACAGCCGACTGGACGCGCGCCACCAACAAGGCGCGCAAGAATGCCAAAAAGCTGGCGTTTGACCTGGTCGACCTGTATACGCGCCGCTCGTCGATTACCGGTATCGCCTGTCCGCCCGATACGCCCGAGCAGATCAAGATGGAGGAGAGCTTCCCCTACGACGAGACGCGTGACCAGCTGGAGGCTATCGCCGACATCAAGGCCGACATGGAGGCGCCCAAGCCCATGGACCGCCTGCTGTGCGGCGACGTGGGTTTCGGCAAGACCGAGGTTGCCCTGCGCGCGGCGTTTAAGTGCGTGGACTCCGGCCGCCAGGTCATGGTGCTCTGCCCCACGACCATTCTGGCCCAACAGCACTACGAGACATTCTTTGAGCGCTTTGCCCCGTTCGGCCTTGAGGTCGAGGTGCTCAGTCGCTTCCGCACGCCGGCGCAGCAGAAGCGCGCGCTCAAAGCGTTTGCCGAGGGCACGATCGATGTGCTCATCGGCACGCACCGCCTGCTTTCGGCCGATGTGAACCCCAAGAACCTGGGCCTGGTGATTATCGACGAGGAGCAGCGATTTGGCGTGCAGCACAAGGAGCAGCTCAAGAACCTGCGCGAGCAAATCGACGTGCTCACGCTTTCGGCAACGCCGATTCCGCGAACCATGCAGATGGCCACGAGCGGCGTGCGCGACATGAGCCTAATCACCACACCGCCGACCGGGCGTCGTCCCGTGATCGTGCACGTGGGGGAGTACGACCCCGACGTGGTGAGCGCGGCGATTCGCCTGGAGGTGGGTCGCGGCGGTCAGGTGTATTACGTGTCCAACCGCGTCAAGACCATCGATGACGCCGTGGCGCGCGTGCACGAGGCCGCGCCCGAGGCGCGCGTGGGCGTGGCGCACGGCAAGATGAGCCCGCGCGAGGTCGAGGACGTGATGATCGAGTTCGCGACCAAAAAGATCGATGTGCTCATCGCCACGACCATCGTGGAGAGCGGCATCGACAACGCAACGGCCAACACGCTCATCATCGAGGACTCGCAGCGCCTGGGTCTGGCACAGCTCTACCAGTTACGCGGAAGAGTTGGTCGCTCGGACAGAAGTGCATTTGCATTTATGTTCTACAGGCGCAACAAGATGATATCTGAGGTCGCTGAGAAGAGACTTAGAGCGATAAAAGAATATACGGATCTCGGCTCGGGAGTCAAGGTGTCCAAGGCGGATCTCAACATCAGAGGTGCGGGAAGCGTCCTGGGCGAGAGTCAGTCGGGCAACTATGAGGTCGTGGGCTATGACCTTTACTGCAAGATGCTTAATGATGCGGTCAGGGAGCTCCGCGGCGAGAAGGTTTTCCATGAATACGAGACGGAGATAGACCTTCCGGTGGATTCGTTCATCCCTGAGACGTACGTCAAAAACGACTTTGTCAAGCTGGAGCTTTGTAAGAGAATATCCCTCATCAAGAATGAGGATGAGTACAATGACATAGTGGATGAGCTCATTGACAGATTTGGCGACATCCCTGACGAGACAATGAATCTTCTTGATGTGGCACTGTTAAGGGCAAATGCAAATATCTGCTTCATAACCCGTATATGGTACAAGGACGGAGACCTGAGATTTGTCATGTACAACAGGGCTGACATAAATGTAGATGGGATAGATGAGCTCGTTAAGAGTTATTCAGGCAGGATGAAATTTGTCATGGGGGCAAAGCCTGAGTTTATATTGAAGCTTGGACGGGAGGAGAAAAATGATCTTCTCAGAAAGGCGGAATTTGTCGTGGCGGATATGTCCCAGATGTTGATAATGACCCACAGTGAAGAAGACAGTGTGGATAACAAAGCATAGATAATGAGTTAGAAA
>CABSZR010000233.1 GCA_902482185.1 uncultured Collinsella sp.
CGTCTGGGCGGTGATGCCCGTCTGGCCAACGGTCACGGCCTGCTCGCCAAGCTCGGCGAGCGTGGCGTTGCCGCGGAGGAACAGAAGCTCAATAACCATGGGAAGGTTGGTGCCAGTCAGAACCTCGACGTTGTCGACATCCTGGGCAATCATCATCGCCTGGTTGAACGGGGTGCCACCAAGCAGGTCGGTAAAGACGAGCACGCCATCGCACTCCTCGCGCATGGCGGTAATAGCGGCGCGGAGATCCTCACCGTAGGAAGCAGCCTGGTCGCCCTCAAAAGGAACGACGGTAAAAGCGGGCTGGTCGCCGGCAACCATAGCGATAGCGCTTGCGAGGCCGGGTGCGAACTGTCCATGACCGGTAAGAATAAAGCCAACCATTCAAATTTCCCTTCCGAAGGTGTGTACGATCTGAGTCCGATGATTTTCGGAAGCCAGCGGGCGCTCGCCCTTAAAGCTTCTTAGAAAGCGTTCTTTGAAGACCAGTGGTTTCTAAACTGGTAGTAACCACGTGACGTGTTGTTGTCACTATATCACCCCAGAAGAGGTCGCTTTCGTTGATTCATACGGTAAAACGTTTTTGCACCGCTCACGGTGATAAATCGACCGTTTACCGGTCGTTAACACTTCTACCTGCGGTTTTGAAACCGTTTCGAAATGTTTTGGCAAAAGATCTGATCTTTTCCTGTGTCTAAACAACGCAGGGCGGCTAAAAATAGCGTGTAGAAAAATTGCAGGTCATTGTGAAGATATGTGAATTGGTCTTTTTGACTTAATACCAGTTAGAACCAGTTTTGAGATTATCGGTGAACGGTAGTTTTCGACCGTTCACCGGTTACTTGCAATCGTTTGCAGTTGTTTTCCCAGATGAATTAGGGAAACGCGATGGAACGCTTGCGCGGGCGCGAGGCCTATCCTATTGATTTCGGCAACAAAAAGCCCGCTAGAACGTTGTCCGTTCTAACGGGCTTCATCAGATATTTCGGCTTCGTACTCGAAAGCTCAGGCAAACCTTACGCAAACAGGCCGTAAATGCTGATGTTGGCCTTGGCGTAGAGGCCGTTAGCATACTCGGTCCACTTGGAGCTGGCGCTCGAAGCCTGCGAAGAATACTGCTGGTAGGCGGTGTAGTAGGCGGTCATGGCCTGCTTATAGGTAGCGCTATCGGCCGTAAAGGCATCATCGGCAAAGGCCTTGGCATAGGTGCTGTCGGCGTCCTTCCAGGTGCCCTTTGAGCTATCCCACTCGTCGCCGGCAAGGTTGATGATGTAGTCGGCGTAGTCCTTGCTCGCGGTCTCCTCGTTGCCGTCAGAAGGCTCGGTCGGGGCGGTCGGCATGCTTGCGGAGCTATCGCCCACCTTCTTCTTGTAGAGCTTCTGCAGCGTCGCGGACTGGCGGACGATCTGCTTGGCCTGGTCCTTGGACACGCCGTACTGCGTGGCCATGGTCTTGTAGTCGGAGGTGCCGATGGAATCCTCGGCATACTGCTTCATTTCCTTGGAAGAGACGGTAATGCCCTCGTCCTCGGCAGCGTCCAGCAGAATCTGGTTGCGCACGTAGGACAGGATAACGTCGGCAGACGGAGCGGTGTAGTTGCCGTCGTCGTCCTTGACGGTGTCGAGGCTGTACTGGCTCTCGATGGCCTCACGCGCGGTGATGTCGCTCTTCTTGCCGTTGTAGCTATAGCTCGCCACGGTCGAATCGAGCTGGTCCTCGGTCAGGGTCGCCGAGCCGACGCCCTTGCCGCCAAAACCACCGTTGCCGATAAAGAAGCCGACCACGGCAGCGATCACGATGGCGACCACAAAGGCGACAATCATCGTCTTCTTGTGCTTACAAGCGTGGTCGTCCACGTCGGAGTCGTCGTCCTCGTCCTGTTCCTCGGGCATGAGGTTCTCGTCAGCTGCATCCGCGGCGATCTTTGCCTCCAGGCGAGCGTCCTCCTCCTCGGCCGTCGTACCGGCAGCAATGTGCTCAGCAGACGTGCCGGCGACCAGGTCGATCTTTTCGTCCTCATCACCGTCGGGGCCTTCGCCGCGCTCGATGATCTGGATGCCGTCGATCTCGTCCTTCTCGTCCTTCTTTTGAATCAGACCCATATCAGTTACTCCTTGTTAGGAAACATAGTCCCCAATAGAATACGCCCGGCAGAGCGCCGGGCGTATTGATTCTTAGGTTATACGCAAACACTTAAGTACTATTTAGGCGTTTGCAGTGTGCATGCCTTAGGCCAGGTGCGCGATAACGGCATCGGCAAAGGCCTGCGTGCCCACCGCGCCCTCGACGGAACCGGTCTGGGCACGACGCACGTCACCGGTAACTTGCTCGCCCTCGTCGAGCGTGGCAGATACGGCGGCGCGAATGCGATTGGCCGCGTCGTTCTCGCCCAGGTGATCGAGCATCATAGCCGCGGACAGAATCTCGGCCGTGGGGTTAGCGATATCCTGGCCAGCGATATCGGGCGCGGAGCCGTGCGTCGCCTCGAAGATGGCGCAGTCGGCACCGATGTTGGAACCCGGAGCCATACCCAGTCCACCTACCAGACCGGCGCACAGGTCGCTCACAATGTCACCGTACAGGTTGGGCAGCACCAGGACATCGAAGTCGTTGGGGTTCTGGACCAGGCCCATGCAGGTGGCGTCGACAATCTTGTCGTTGAACTCGATATCGGGATAGTTGGCGGCCACCTCGCGCGCAACGCGCAGGAACAGGCCATCGGTCGCCTTCATGATGTTGGCCTTATGCACGGCCGTCACCTTTTTGCGGCCGCAGCGGCGGGCGTACTCAAAAGCGTACTCCACAATGCGGCGGCTCTTGGCGATGGAAATCGGCTTGATTGAGATGGCGGAATCCGCGGCGAAGGTCTTCTGGCCCGAGCGCTCGACGAGCTGCGAGAGCTCCTCGACCTCGGCAGCGCCCTCATCGAACTCGATGCCGGCATAGAGGTCCTCGGTGTTCTCGCGCACGATAACCAGGTCGACGTCGCGGAAGCGCGAGCCGTCGCCCGGCTGCGACAGGCAGGGGCGCACGCAGGCGTACAGGTCGAAATGCTTGCGCAGGGCCACGTTGACGCTGCGGAAGCCCGTGCCGACCGGTGTGGTGATGGGGCC
>CABSZR010000234.1 GCA_902482185.1 uncultured Collinsella sp.
GGGGCGGGGCGGATGCCGGCGGGCCGTCGATGCTGTGCCGGCATCCGTGCTACCCTCCAATGTGCAACAATAACAACTGCCTATCATCAGCGAAAGGAAGCCCATGTCTCAGAGAAGCACCAGCCCGCTCAGCCGCTCCACCGTGCGCCGCACGCTGCAGCGGTTTTGGGGTGTCACGCGCACGCAGCCGCTGATTGTCTTTCTCTCGGTGTTCTCGTCGGCGGGCTACATCTTTTTGCTGACGTTTGCCAACACCTACGTGATGGCCCTCATCGTCGACCGCGTCCAGGCCGGTCCCGTGGCAGGCGACCAGGTGTTTGAGGTCTTTGGCCCTTACATTCTGGCGCTCGTGCTCGTTAACCTAGTGGGCCAGATCCTCTCCAAGCTACAGGACTACACCGTCTACAAGCTCGAGATCGCAGGCAACTATCACCTGGCGCGTCTATGCTTCGACACGCTCTCCAACCAATCCATGACATTTCACACCAGCCGCTTTGGCGGATCGCTTGTGAGCCAGACGAGCCGTTTTATGAGCGGCTACACGGGTCTGGTGGACGTGACGGTGTATTCGCTCATCCCCACCATCACCTCGGTCATCTGCACGGTGGCGGCGCTCGCCCCGGTGGTGCCCACATTTACCGTGATCCTGGTGTGCATCATGGCCGTCTACATCGCGTTTGTCTGGCTTATGTACAAGCGCATCATGCCGCTTTCGGCCGCGACGTCCGCCGCGCAGAACAAGCTCTCGGGTGTGCTCTCCGACGCGGTCACGAACATCCTGGCCGTCAAGACCTGTGGGCGCGAGGACTTTGAGCGCGACCTGTTCGATGCTGCCGACCGCGCTGCGCGCGACGCCGAAACGGTATCGATGCACGCCATGATGCAGCGCAACTTTACGACCTCGGGCCTTATCGTCATCACCATGGCCGTGGTGAGCGTGTTCGTCGCGGGCGGCAACGCGTGGTTTGGCATCTCGGCCGGCTCGCTCGTCATGATCTTTACCTACACCTATAACCTCACCATGCGCCTGAACTACGTGAGTTCCATGATGCAGCGCATCAACCGCGCGCTCGGCGATGCGGCCGAGATGACGCGCGTGCTGGACGAGCCACGTTTGGTGGCAGACGACCCGGACGCCTCTGAGCTCAAAGTGACCGAGGGCGCGATTGATTTTGAGCACCTGAGCTTTGCGTACCGTGATGCTGCAGCGGGCGAGAGCGTGTTCGACGACCTGACGCTCCATGTGGCAGCGGGCCAGCGCGTGGGCCTGGTGGGCAAATCGGGCTCGGGCAAGACGACGCTCACCAAGCTGCTGCTGCGCCTGGACGATGTTCAGGGCGGCCGCGTGCTCGTGGACGGTCAGGATGTCTCGCGCTGCACGCAGCAGAGCCTGCGCCGCCAGGTTGCCTACGTGCCGCAGGAGGCGCTGCTGTTCCACCGCTCCATTCGCGAAAACATTGCCTACGGTCGTCCCAACGCCACTGATGAGCAGATTCGCGAGGCCGCGCGCCTGGCCAACGCCCTGGAGTTTATCGACCGCTTGCCCCGTGGCTTTGACACCATGGTGGGCGAGCGCGGCGTCAAGCTCTCGGGCGGCCAGCGTCAGCGCGTGGCTATCGCCCGCGCCATCCTAACCGACGCGCCGATTCTGGTGCTCGACGAGGCGACCTCTGCCCTCGACAGCGAGTCCGAGGCGCTGGTGCAGGAGGCGCTCGAGAACCTGATGCGCGGCCGCACCTCCATTGTGGTGGCGCATCGCCTGTCCACCGTGGCGGCGCTCGACCGCATCGTGGTACTGGCGGGCGGCGAGATTGTCGAGGACGGCACGCATGCGCAGCTTGTCGAGGCGGGCGGCGAGTACGCGAGCCTGTGGAGCCGTCAGACCGGCGCATTCTTGGAGGCGTAAGCGTCTCGGACGTGGGACAATTGTGCCCATAAGTTTATTGTGCCGTTGAGCCGAGGAGTCGTTATGCCACGCGAGACCAATGCCGCCAAACGCGAGCGCGCCGTTGAGGTGTGCGAGCGCCTCAACCGTCGCTATGGCCCGGTCGAGTGCTTTTTGGACCACGAGAATCCCTTTAGGCTGCTCATCGCGGTGCTTCTCTCGGCGCAGACGACCGACGCGCAGGTCAACAAGGTGACGCCGAAGCTGTTTTCCCAGTGGCCCACGCCCGAGGCCATGGCTGGGGCGAGCGTGGCTGACGTGGCAGACACCATCAAGTCACTCGGCTTCTACAAGAGCAAAGCCAAGCATGCCGTCGAGGCCGCGCAGATGATCGTCGCCGACTATGGCGGCGAGGTGCCGGCCGACATGAAGGAGCTCGTGAAGCTGCCGGGCGTGGGACGCAAGACGGCGAACATCGTGCTCAACGTGGGGTATGGCATCGTGGAGGGCATTGCGGTGGACACGCACGTCAACCGCATCGCGCACCGCCTGATGCTGAGCCCCAAGACGCATGCCAAGGAGCCGCTCAAGACCGAGCAAGATCTGCTCAAGATTTTGCCGCACGAGTATTGGGAGTCGGTCAACCACCAGTGGATCACCTTTGGCCGCGAGATTTGCGACGCCCGCAAACCCAAGTGCGACGAGTGCCCGCTGGCAGATCTTTGCCCCAGCGTACGGGTGGTGCAATAGCTTTTTGCAAACTTTTTTGCAAAAAAGGTCTAAACCATAGATACAGCTTGGTTGCGCAACCAATTCGCGTTTTTTTCCTTTTAAATAAACCGTGTATTAGTAAATCTGTCTCGTATTTTCGGGACGGGCTGTTTCTGAACAAAGGGGAAAACATGGCAAAGTATCAGCCCGCGCACAAAAAAGCGCAATCCAAGCTCAACCTTGCTAAGCCTGCGGTGACCATGGCCGTTACCGCCAGCCTTGCACTGTCTCCGGTCCTGCAGACCGCTGCTTTCGCTGAGTCCGGCACCGACGCCAACGACGACGTCAAGGCCGAGCAGAAGCAGGCCAGCAAGGAAGAGATTGCTGCCGCTAAGGCCGACGTCGAGAAGGCCCAGAAGGCCTACGACGAGGCTAAGGCTGCCGAGTCCGAGGCTAAGGCCGGCGACCAGGAGGCCCAGAAGGCTCTCGAGGACGCTGCCGCTGCCGAGATGGAGGC
>CABSZR010000235.1 GCA_902482185.1 uncultured Collinsella sp.
GCCCTGACGGCCTCGCGCAGGCCTTCACCATCGGCGAGGAGTTCATCGCCGGCGAGCCGTGCGCCCTGGTGCTGGGCGACAACATCTTCTACGGCAACGGCCTGTCGCGCCACCTGACGCGCGCCGTCCAGAACGCCGAGTCGGGGAGGGCGACGGTCTTCGGCTACCACGTTGACGACCCCGAGCGCTTCGGCGTCGTGGAGTTCGACGCGCAGGGCAGGGCCGTCTCCATCGAGGAGAAGCCCGCCGAGCCCAAGAGCTCCTATGCCGTCACCGGCCTGTACTTCTACCCGGGCGACGTGGCCGCCAAGGCGCATAAGGTGCAGCCCTCCGCCCGCGGCGAGCTGGAGATCACCACGCTCAACCAGATGTACCTGGAGGAGGGGACGCTCTCCGTCGTCACCCTGGGCCGCGGCTACGCGTGGCTGGACACCGGCACCATGGAGTCGCTCCACGAGGCCGCGGAGTTCGTCCGCGCCGTCGAGCACTCCCAGGACCTGCCGGTCTCGGTCCCCGAGGAGATCGCCTGGGAGAACGGCTGGATCACGACCGCCGAGTTGGAGGAGGCCGCCAAGGCCTACGGCAAGTCGGTCTACGGCCAGCACCTCAAGAAGGTCGCCGCCGGCGAGATCGTCAACAGCCCGCGCGAGTACTAACGCCGTCTTGTTTTCTTTTAGGGGCCGCCGTTTATCTGGTGGCCCCTTTCGTTATGATTACGTTGACCGCAAAGACAATATGATTGGGAGTGGATGTGTTAAGCGTCTACTTTGGCGATATGCCAGAAGCGATTTACAACACAGCGACATATTTCAAAAACTCTTACCGGTCTTCTTGGATCACGGACCCCTATGCGGTTTCGATCATTAAAGATGTCGATCGATCGGATGTTGTCTCCGAAAATGTCATTGAAAGCCCCGTGCTGGGGTCCATCTCTCCGCTTCAACTTTCTGGTGGCGTGAAAACGTTGCTGCTCATGAAGTTTGATCGGAAGCATATTTATAATGCTTCGACCTGTGGCGATAACTGTGCTAAGTGGATTCTCGACATGGCGAAAGACCGCAAGCTCGTTGTGAATCTCTATCATGTGATGGACTTTGGTCGCGAGGATTTTAAAATTAAAGTCGTGAATAGCGGCCGAATCGTTCACAACATGGCCGAATTGATTCACGAGTCGATTCCGTATCTGTAGGTACTGCTTATGAACGGTTCGCATCTCGTTAAGATTTCCCGCCGCAGGGGAACTAAGTACACATTTACCATCAAGCGGAACATCACTATTGTGCGTGGCGATAGCGGCGCGGGTAAGACGACACTGTTTGACATGGTCGCAGACTACATGCGAACGGGCGAGCAGTCGGGTGTTTCCTTGCAATGTGATTGTCCCTGTGTCGCTTTGACCGATTATGATTGGCGAAACCAGCTTTCGTCCGTTCATGACTCGATTGTATTTGTCGATGAGGGCTTAAAAGAGATCCATTCTGATGAGTTTGCCCATCATGTGCTGTATTCCTCGAATTATTTCGTGCTGATCTCAAGGGCTGATTTCCCCAATCTTCCGTATAGCGTGGATGAGATTTACAAGATTAAGACGAGCGGAAAATACCATTCTTTCGTCCCTGTTTATCAAGATCGCGGGAATCATCGTTATGCTATTTCCCGGTCGGCGCCAAAACAGGACTTTTCTATCCTTCTATGCGAGGACAGTAAGTCTGGTTTCCAGTTCTTTGAACGGCATTTCGCTGACAGTGAGCTTACCTGCGCTTCGGCCATGACGAACAGCGCGATTTTGGGCTGGTTGGATCAGCATCTCGACGATCGCGTGTTTGTTGTTGCGGACGGAGCGGCATTTGGGTGCTATGCGGACCGCGTCCTTAAGCTGCAAGACATTCACCGCGATACTGTTACGGTTTGTCTTCCCGAGTCATTCGAGTGGCTTCTGCTGAGCTCCGGCGTAATTTCAGGGTTAGATGTTAAGGCGGTTTTGGAAACCCCAGAAGCCTTTATAAACAGTGAGAAGTTTAAAAGCTGGGAGGACTTCTTCTATAAGTACTTACGCGATAAAACTGGGAATTCGGTCTTCCGTTACGACAAAGACTGCATTCCGGAGGCGTTTTGTAGGGGAAGTAATTCTGCGAAGGTTATGGCTCTTATCGCATGCCGAAATGTCCGATAGTTTTGTTGAATAGTGTCGCGGCGTCACTTCCTGCGGCATACTAAAGAAGCTGTACATGCTTCAGATTGGATTTTCATGTCTGAGATCTTTGAACCTAAGAACATCATCGTCACGGGCGGCTGCGGCTTCATCGGCAGCAACTTCGTGCACTACGTGGTGAACAACCACCCCGAGGTGCATGTGACCGTCCTGGACAAGCTGACCTACGCCGGCAACCCCGAGAACATCGCGGGGCTGCCCGAGGATAGGGTCGAGCTCGTCGTGGGCGACATCTGCGACGCCGAGCTGCTGGACAGGCTGGTCCCCGGCCACGACGCCATCGTGCACTACGCCGCCGAGAGCCACAACGACAACTCCATCGCCGACCCGGAGCCCTTCCTGCGCACCAACGTCGAGGGCACCTTCCGCCTGCTGGAGGCCGTCCGCAAATACGGAATCCGCTACCACCACGTCTCCACCGACGAGGTCTACGGCGACCTGGCGCTCGACGACCCGGCCAAGTTCACCGAGGAGACGCCCTACCACCCGAGCTCGCCGTACAGCTCGACCAAGGCCAGCTCCGACATGCTCGTGCGCGCCTGGACCCGCACCTACGGCCTGCGCACCACGATCTCCAACTGCTCCAACAACTACGGCCCCTACCAGCACGTGGAGAAGTTCATCCCGCGCCAGATCACCAACATAATCGACGGCGTGCGCCCCAAGCTCTACGGGAAGGGCGAGAACGTGCGCGACTGGATCCACACCGAGGACCACTCCTCGGCCGTCTGGGACATCCTCACCAAGGGCCGCATGGGGGAGACCTACCTCATCGGCGCCGACGGGGAGAAGAACAACATCACGGTCCTGCGCATGATCCTCGAGGCCATGGGGCGCGGCCCCGAGGACTTCGACTGGGTCGCCGACCGCCC
>CABSZR010000236.1 GCA_902482185.1 uncultured Collinsella sp.
CGACATCGGGCGCAGAGGCGTTGGCGGCGATGGTGACAGCGCCATTGGACTCGAGGCCCAGCTCAGCGGCGCGCTCGGCTTCCTGGTCGCAGAGCAGCTTATCGTATGCCTTCAAGAACGGCAGGTAGATGATGGCGTCCAGCAAGATGATGATCGCGACAAACACCAGGGCGATAAGCTGGAAGTTCGTGGTGATGAAGATGCCGATGGGGGCAGGGGTAGCCCAAGGCACCACGAAGGAGAAGCCGTTCATGCCCACGTTATCGATAAAGAACTTGGCAACACTCACGTTGACGCAGCCGGCGGCAACAAAGGGGATGAGCATGTAGGGGTTAAGGATCATCGGCGCGCCAAAGAGTAGCGGTTCGTTGACGGCGAAGGCAACAGGAACGATCGAGGCCTTGCCGACGGCTTTGAGCTGCTTGGACTTCATAAAGAGAATCAGCAGAAGCGGCACGATGAACGTGGCGCCGGTGCCGCCGAACTCACCCACGAGCGACATGTTAAAGGTGAGGGAGTGGGCGGGGTGGCCGCCTGCCAGCAGAACCTGCAGGTTCTCGGCCTGGTTGGCAAGACGGATGGGGTCGATGCCCGGCTGGACGATCGAGGGGCCGTGGACGCCGATAAACCAGAAGAACGCGGTGGCTGCCTGGATAAGGATAAGGCCAGGATAGGTTTCTGCAGCGGTGAAGAGCGGGGAGAGCAGTTTGATAAGCAGCTCGGAGAACGGAACGCCCATGAGGTTGCGCACGACGACATCGATGATGCCGCAGATGATGACAGCACCGCCAAAGGGGATGATGTCGCGGAAGTTCTGAGCGATGGCGCCCGGGACCTCCTTGGGCAGCTTAATGGTCAGATCGCGCGAGACGCAGAACTTATAGACCCACACGGTAATGAACGCGGCGATATAGGCCGAGAACAGACCGCGCGTACCCATGCTGGTGCAATCGAAGACAGAAAGCTCGGAGCCGTTGAACTTGGTGGTGAACTGCGTGACCGCGAGCAGCAGCATGCTGCACTGGGCGGCCACCATGGTGGAACCGTCGTTGAGCACTTTGCCGGCGGGCATACGACGGTTCATGGATGCCGTGAAGTTCTTGGCAGTGGTGCCGGCAACCATGATGCCCATGACGCCCATGGTGAAGTTGTACAGCTTGTTGCACCAGTCGATGAGCGGCTGGGGCAACGTGATTCCAACTACGCCGGGAAGGGTGGCGATCAGCAGAAAGATCGAAGAGGTAAGGACGATGGGCATGCACCCAAGGAATCCGTCTTTGATGGCCTGGAGGTAGATGTTCCTCGAGATCTTCTCGAAGAACGGTTGATGCTTTTCGAGCATCTTTACGATGGCGTCCATAGAGCTCCTTTGCTGCTTGATGCGCGATGCACGTGGATGGAACTGGTCGTCGATGGATGGTCAGGACTGCCCGGAAACCTTCCTGTTTAAGGAAGGCATTGCGAAATGACAACGTTGTCATTTCGTTAATGACAACGTAAGACATTTTTGGAAGAGCAACAAGGATTTAGGGGTGAGTGGTCGATATTGTCCGGTAAACGGTTGATTTATCAGTCAGGCAGGTAGTGTATGCTAGAACGCAAAAAGCAAGCGATGCAAAACCGACTGGAGAAGCAGTGGCAACGATGGACAAGAAAAACGTCTCGATGAACGATGTGGCGATTGCCGCGGGTGTTTCTCTCAAGACGGTTTCGCGTGTGATCAACGAGCCCGATAGCGTGCGAGAGTCGACACGCGATAGGGTCCATGCTGCCATGGAAGCGCTTGGGTTCCGGGCGAACTTTGCCGCGCGTTCACTCAAGTTGGGCCGTTACGGGTGCATCGGCGTCGTGCTGTTCCACTTGTCGGGCGGTGCCGTGGACATGATTGACGGTATCGCCGATGCCGCCGAAGAACGCGGCTTTGCGCTCACGATGATTAAGAAGCGCGCAGGGGAGAAGATGACCCTTGCCGATGCGGCGCGCAGGATGTCGCAGCTGCCTGTTGATGGCATGATCTTCAACCTGCGTCAGATGGTCGATGACTTTGATACCTTTGAGGCACCGAAGGACCTCAAGACGGTGATTATCACACCGATGGAACATCCTACCTGCTCCACCGTCAGTGACGACCAAGAGGGCGGCGCGCGCATGGCGTGCGAGTACTTCTTGGATCATGGTCACAAGAACGTGTATTTCGTTTCGGGTAAGAAAGAGTCGCTGTCGAGCCAGTGCCGTATGAAAGGTTGGCGTGCGGCACTCGAGGCGCGTGGCATTGAGCCGCCCGAGCCTCTGCAAGGCGATTGGAATGCGGATAGTGGCTATGCCGCGGGCCTTGTGCTTGCCGATAAGCCCGATTGCACGGCGGTCCTCGCTGCTAACGACTGCATGGCAAACGGCGTGATGATGGCTCTACGTGACAAAGGGCTCAGTGTGCCCGACGACGTGTCCGTGATCGGCTTCGACGATGAGCTCTACAAGACGATTCCCAACTCGATTCTGACGTCGGTGAAGTTTCGCCACCGCGAGCTGGGCATCCGTGCGCTTAACGAGGTCGTCGCAGGTCTGGAAGCCCCGAGCTCCAGAAGCCGTACGCTCGTCTCGGGCGTGTTGGTCGAGCGTTCCAGCGTAAGGGATCTGCGGGCGTAGACGTGCTCGGCCTGCTCGTCTAAATCTGTAACAGGTGGGACCCGAAAACTCGGCTAGATGTTACAGATTTAGACAATTCGGCCCGGCTTATTCCGTTTGTCTCGATCTGTAACAGTTAGGGGTGAAATGACCAGCCAGATGTTACAGATCTAGATTGATTGGATTGACCCATCTGTTTGTCTCGATCTGTAACATCTAAGCGGTCAAAAGCGGTCTACATGTTACAGATTGAGATTTTCGGCTTGGCCTGTGCGTTCATCTCGATCTGTAACAGCTAGGACCGAAAAACTCGGCTAGATGTTACAGATTGAGATGAACAGGAGGACGGGTGCGGTCTAAACAAAATGGCCCGCGCATCACACATTGAACCGCGCCCCAAATCTTGGACGCCCTAAATAGCGACTAGGCCGCAAGGGCC
>CABSZR010000237.1 GCA_902482185.1 uncultured Collinsella sp.
GCGCACGACGGCAAGAAGGTCAAGTTCCTGTGCCCGGTTCCCGGCTACGACCGCCACTTTGGCATCACCGCCGATCTGGGTATCGAGAACGTCCCCGTCGCGATGACCGACAACGGCCCCGACATGGACGAGGTCGAGCGCCTCGTCGCCGCCGACGATTCCATCAAGGGCATCTGGTGCGTGCCCAAGTATTCCAACCCCACGGGCATCACCTTTAGCGAGGACACTGTGCGCCGCCTGGTTGAGATGCCCACGGCCGCACCCGATTTCCGCATCTTCTGGGACAACGCCTACTGCGTGCACGACCTGTACGACGAGACCGACGAGCTCGCCAATATCTTCGACCTCGCTCGCGCGGCGGGCACCGAGGATCGCGTGGTGGCCTTTGCCTCGACGTCCAAGATTACCTTCCCGGGCGCCGGCATCGGCTTTATCGGTGCGAGCCCCGCGGTTATCGCGGAGTTCTCCAAGCGCCTGAAGGCCGGCCTCATCAGCGCCGACAAGCTCAACCAGCTGCGTCACGTGCGTTTCCTTCCCACCATCGAGGCGGTCAAGGAGCACATGAAAAAGCATGCCGAGTTTCTGCGCCCGCGCTTTGAGGCCGTTGAGCGCAAGCTCACCGAGGGCCTGGGCGAGACGGGCTGCGCCACCTGGACGCACCCCCGCGGCGGCTACTTTGTAAGCTTCGATGGTCCCGAGGGTTCAGCCCAGAAGGTCGCCGCGCTCTGCGCCGACCTGGGCGTCAAGCTCACGCCGGCTGGTGCCACCTGGCCTTATGGCAAGGACCCGCGCGACACCAACATCCGCATCGCGCCGAGCTATCCCACGGTCGAGGACCTGGAGGCCGCGCTCGACGTGCTGGTGCTGGCCGTTAAGCTTGTCGCTGCCGAGCTTGCTCGTGCCGAGCGCGCCTAACGCCTAGGGCCCCGTAAGTCCGCGCCCAGTACTATCCGCACTTTCGATACGTAAAGGAGCGTATACATGGATTTGGGTATTTCCACCAACCCCACGCCGGAGATCTACACCATTAAGGTAACCGGCGAGATCGATATCTCTAACGCCGATAGCCTGCGCAATGCTATCGACCTGGCGCTCGAGCAGCCCACTGAGGCCGTTGAGCTCGATTTTGCCCAGGTGAGCTACATCGATTCGACGGGCATTGGCGTGCTCGTGGGCGCCGCGCACCACGCGGTCGACCACGGTAAGCGCTTTAGCTGCACTAATGTGCAGCCCCAGGTGATGCGCGTGGTTCAGCTGCTGGGCGTCGACCAGGAGATTTCGATCACGGCGGCATAATCTTTGCCCCCAAAAGGGCGTGCCGTTTGGCATATGTTTGTGATGCGCTCGGACGTTTTGGCGTCCGGGCGCTATACTTGACCGAATGAATAGACGAGTTCCGGCCGAATGGCGCGGTGCGGGCTCGACTCACATCGAGCCTTGGAGGTATGTGTGTTTGGTATTGGAGAGGGTGAGCTCGCGATCATCGTGGTCTTCGGCTTTTTGCTGTTTGGCCCGGATAAGCTCCCGCAGATGGGCCGCACAATCGGCCGTGCCATCCGTCAGTTCCGCGAGACGCAGGAAAAGATGACGGCCGTTGTTCAGTCCGAGATTATCGATCCGGTAAGCGAGGCCGCGTCGGCCCCGGTCAAGCCCAAGAAGGCTGCCGTCGATGACGATTCCGATGCGGACAAGGATGCCGCCGAGACGGCAGCGCCCGCCAAGAAGGAGACCTTTGCCGAGCGCCGTGCCCGCCTTGCTGCCGAGAAGGCCGCGAGCGAGGCTGCCGCCGAGGGCGAGGGTGCTGCTGAGGAGGCCGAGGGTGCCGAGCCTGCCGCTGCCGCCGAGCCTGTCGTCGAGCCCGAGCCTGCTGCAGAGCCGGAGTCCGAGCCCGAGCCGGCAGAGCCCACGACGGCTGACCTCTACGCCCGTCGTCCCCGCAAGCGCAAGGCCGTCGTCGACCAGCTCGCTCGCGAGCTCGAGGCCGAGGACGACGCTGCTGCCGCCGACGCCCCGAAGGGAGGCGATGAGTAATGCCTATCGGACCTGCGCGTATGCCGCTCTTCGATCACCTGGGAGAGCTCCGTCGCCGCCTGACCATCGTGGTCGTGTCGGTGTTTGCCGCCGCTATCGTGCTGTATTTCGCCACGCCTGTGGTGCTCGACATCCTGGAAGATCCCATCCGCTCCTTTGTGCCGGACGGTAAGTTCTACATCACTACCACGCTCGGCGGCTTTGGCTTGCGCTTCTCGCTGGCCATCAAGATGGCCGTGGTCATGTGCACGCCCATGATCATCTGGCAGATTCTGGCGTTTTTCCTGCCGGCGCTTCGACCCAACGAGCGCAAGTGGGTCGTGCCCACGGTGCTCGCCTCGACGGCGCTGTTCTTCCTGGGCGCAATCTTTTGCTACTTCATCATCATCCCTGCAGGCTTTGAGTGGCTCATCGGCGAGACCTCGGCCGTCGCTACGGCGCTGCCCGATCTGGAGAACTACGTCAACATGGAGCTGCTCTTTATGATCGGCTTTGGCGTGGCGTTTGAGCTGCCGCTCATCATCTTCTACCTGTCCGTCTTCCACATCGTGTCCTACGCTGCTTTCCGCGGTGCCTGGCGTTACGTATACGTTGGCCTGCTTGTGGGCTCGGCTGTGATTACGCCTGACGGCTCGCCCGTTACGCTCGGCCTCATGTATGGCGCCCTGCTCTCGCTTTACGAGATTTCGCTTGCCATCGCCCGTGTGGTCATTACCGCGCGCGAGGGCAAGGAGGGCTTGTTCGTGAGTCGTCTGGACCTGTTCTCGGACGACGAGGACGACGAGGAGTAAATCGGTATGCACGAGGTTGGCATTGTCAACGGCATACTCGATACAGTGATTCGCGCGGCGCGTGGGGCGGGGGCCTCGCGCGCCGTTTTGGTAACGCTGCGTATCGGGGATATGACCGAAGTCGTGCGCGAGGCGCTCGACTTTGCGTGGGAGACGTTTCGCGACGAGGATCCGCTCACGCAAGGCTGCGAGCTTGCCGTGAAGGAAGTCCATCCGCAAAGCGAGTGCCTGGATTGCG
>CABSZR010000238.1 GCA_902482185.1 uncultured Collinsella sp.
GAGGAGCGAACAATGAAGTACTTTGGCACCGACGGCTTCCGCGGCCGTGCCAACGAGGGACTTGACGTGGAGCACGCCTACAAGATCGGCCGCTTTGTGGGCTGGTACTACGGTGCCCGCCAGGCCAAGAAGGCCCGCGTCATCCTGGGCAAGGACACTCGCCGCTCCAGCTACATGTTCGAGAGCGCCCTGGTGAGCGGCCTGGTTGCCTCCGGCGCCGACGCCTACATGCTTCACGTCATCCCCACTCCGGGCGTCTCCTTCGAGGTCGTCGACGGCGCGTTTGACTGCGGCGTCATGATCACCGCCTCCCACAACCCCTACACCGACAACGGCATCAAGCTGGTCAACCGCGAGGGCTTCAAGATGGACGAGGACGTCCTTGAGCTCATCGAGGACTACATCGATGGCAAGAGCGAGGTGCCGCTGGCCACCGGCGACGCCATTGGCTGCACCGTTGACTACATGCAGGGCCGCAACCGCTACATCAGCCACCTCATTGCCTCCTGCGGCTTCAGCCTGCAGGGCCTGAAGATTGGTCTGGACTGCGCAAACGGCTCTGCTTCCTCCGTGGCTCGCCCGGTCTTTGACGCCCTGGGCGCAGAGACACACGTCATCAACAACGCACCCAATGGCTTCAACATCAACGTCGACTGCGGCTCCACGCATATGGAGCGCCTGCAGCGCCACGTGGTGGAGCAGGGCCTGGACGTGGGTTTTGCCTACGACGGCGATGCCGACCGCTGCCTGGCCGTGGATGAGCGCGGCCGTGTGGTCGACGGCGACCAGATCCTGTACGTGTGCGGCGTGTACCTGAACAAGCACGGTCGCCTTTCGGGCGGTACCGTGGTGCCGACGATTGCCAGTAACTTTGGCCTTGTCAAGTCGCTGGAGCTTGCCGGCCTGAGCGCCGTGACCAGCGGCGTGGGCGACCGTCGCGTGTATGCCAAGATGCGCGAGGGCGGCTACAGCCTGGGCGGCGAGCAGACGGGCCATACGATCTTTGGCGATATCGAGCGCACGGGCGACGGCATTATGACCTCGCTGCGCGTGATGGAAGTGATTCGTGCCGAGCGCGAGACGCTCTCGCAGCTCACGGCTCCGTGCAAGCTGCTGCCGCAGGCGCAGGTGGCCGTGCACGTGGCGGACAAGGACGCCGCGCTCGAGAACATGGGCGTGCAGAACGCCATCGCCGAGGCCGAGGCGTCGCTGGCGGGTGAGGGCCGCGTGCTCGTGCGCAAGAGCGGAACCGAGTCGGTTATCCGCGTGCTGGCCGAGGCGCCCGACCAAGCATCCGCCGATGCCGCCATGAAGCGCATCGCCAACGCGCTCGAGGCTTTATAGTTACGCGGTTTTACCAAACCGCGTAACTGCTCGACGCTGTAAACGGCCCCAAGCGGCAATCTGACGTTCAATTTCAAGGGTGCGACCAGAAGGTCAGCGCCTTTTCATTTCACGTCACCTTGCTCGCTTAGGGTCGTTTTCGCCGACGTTGCCAAGACATTAGCGTCAACGAACTAGTCATTGGGTACCTAGTTATTGGGTGAAAAAAGGGGGCGCCGCGGATTGGTTCCGCGGCGCCCCCTTTGCGTTGACGTGTCGGTTATGCCTTACAGCTCGTAGAGCGTGGTGAACTTGTCCTGCAGGTAGCTGCAGTAGTAGCGGGCATCGAACGCCATGCCGCACGCGCCCTTGATGAGCTCCGGCGCGTCCTTGGCGCGGCCCCACTGCCAAATGTGCTCGCCCAGCCAGGCGCGGACGGGTGTCAGGTCGCCGCTCGCACAGGCGCCGTTGAGGTCGACACCGTCGCGGCACATGGCCGGCACAAACATGGCGTCGTAGGCGCTGCCCAGCGCATAGGTGGGGAAGTAGCCAAACGAGCCGCCGCTCCAGTGCGTATCCTGTAGGCAGCCGTGCGTGTCGTCGGGAACGGGAATGCCCAGGTACTCATCCATGAAGCGGTTCCAAAGCGCGGGGATATCCTTGGCTGTGGCCTCGCCGGCAAACAGCATGCGCTCGATCTCGTAGCGCACCATAACGTGCAGCGGATAGGTGAGCTCGTCGGCCTCGGTGCGGATCAGCGAAGGCTGCGCGATGTTCACGGCGTGGTAGAGCGTGTCCTCGTCGACGTCGCCGTAGACCTCGGGTGCGTGGCGGCGCAGCACCTCGAGCAGCGGTCCCATAAAGGCGCGGCTGCGACCCACGGTGTTCTCAAAGAAGCGGCTCTGGCTCTCGTGGATGCCCATGGAGGTGCCACCTTCAAGACAGGTGCGCGCATAGGCAGGATTGACGCCCAACTCGTACATGGCGTGGCCCGCCTCGTGGATGATGCTGTAGACGTTGGAGATGCAGTCGTTCTCGTAGATGTGCGTCGCGATGCGCGCGTCGCCCACGGCAAAGCCCTCGCTAAACGGGTGCTCGGTAAAGGCAAGCGTGGTGTCGTTCAGGTTCAGGCCGACGAGCTTCATAAGGTCGAAGCTCATGGCGCGCTGGGCGGCCTCGGGCACGCGGGCGTGCAAAAAGTCGGCAGCGGGCTGCTGGCCGCGCTCGCCGATAGCGTGCACGAGCGGCACGACCGTGGCCTTAACCTCCTCGCAAAACGCGGCGAAGCTCTTGGCAGAAAGGCCGCGCTCGTACTGGTCGAGCCAAACGTCGTATGGGTCGCGCTTGGGGTCCATGAGTTCGGCCTGATGCTTAAGTTGGGCGACGATTCTATCCACATAGGGCTCAAAGCTCGCCCAGTCATTGGCCGTCTTGGCCTTGTGCCACACGGCGTCGGCCTCGCAGGTGAGCCTGGTCCAGGCTTCGGCCTCCTCGGTAGGAATAACGCTTGCCTCGCGCTGGTCGCGGCCGAGCACGCGGATCTCGTCGAGCAGCTGCGGGTCGTCGATCTTGCCGCCTGCAACCGTCTCACGCGCGAGAGAGCGCACGAGCTCAACGGACTTTTTGCTGGTCAGGAGCTTGTGATGTTCGCCGGCAAGGGTGCCCATAGCATCGGCGCGGGCCGCGGCGCCGTTGGCGGGGGCAATCGTCGCGCCATCGAACTCGGC
>CABSZR010000239.1 GCA_902482185.1 uncultured Collinsella sp.
CACGTGCTCTGGTGGGCTCTCCGCAGGTCCTAATCATGGATGACTCTGCCTCGGCGCTCGACTTTAAGACCGATGCGGCGCTTCGTCATGCCATTCGCGAGCGCAGCGTGCGCGGTGCCGCCGAGGGCGGTCTGCCGCTGACTACGGTCATTGTGAGCCAGCGCGTCTCGACCGTGCGCGATGCCGACATGATCTGCGTGCTCAATCACGGCTCGGTCGCGGGCCTGGGCACGCACGATGAGCTGTACGCGGCCTGTCAGCTCTATCGCGAGATTTGCCAGTCGCAGCTGCGCCGCGAGGAGCTCGAGGGCCAGCAGGGGAGTACGACGCCCGCGTCCACCCCGATCGCCTCCGCATCCGTCTGCGCAAAGGAGGGCTGCTAAATGAATCCGTACACTTCCTCCGGTTCGGTCGCCACGATGACGGCCAACGTGTCCGGTAACGATAGCCTCAACGACCTGGGCGACGGTCCGCGCCAGCCCGGCGACCCCGAGCGCTATCCCGTGGGTGCGGTGACCCGCCGCCTGCTGGGCTATGTCCGTCCGCACCGCGTCTCGTTTGCGGCATCGTTTTTGAGTGCCGCCATCTCCGTGATTCTGCAGCTCTACACGCCTATCCTTATCGGCGAGGGCATCGACCTGATCGTCGCCGCCGGGCAGGTGGACTTCGACGCGCTGCTGCCGCTCGTTACCAAACTCGCGCTCGTCGTGGTAGGTGCCGCGGCCTTCCAGTGGCTGCAGGGCTACTGCGTCAACCGCCTGTCCTACGAAACGGTGCGCGACATGCGCGTGGAGGCGAGCGATAAGCTCAGCCGCATGCCGCTCAGCTTTATCGACAGCCATGCCCACGGCGACCTCATGAGCCGCGTGGTCAACGACGTCGACCAGGTGGGCGACGGTCTGCTGCAGGGCTTCACGCAGCTCTTCACCGGTGTTATTACCATCGTGGGCACGCTCGCGTTTATGCTTTCCATCAACCTGACCATGACGCTCGTGGTGGTACTCGTCACGCCGCTTTCCATTTTTGCAGCCGGTGCTATCGCCAAGCTCTCCAACAAAAGCTTTACGGCACAGCAGCGTATTCAAGGGCAGCTCGGTGGCCATATCGAGGAGTATGTGGGCGAGCAAAAACTGGTGGATGCGTTTGCCTACGGCCCGAACGCCCAAGCGCGCTTCGACGCCCTCAACGCCGAGCTCTATACGGCAGGTGAACGCGCACAGTTTATGGGCTCGCTTTCCAACCCCGGTACGCGCTTTATCAACAACATCATCTATGCCGTGGTCGCTGTGATCGGCTGCGTGGGCGTGATCACGGGCGTGCCCGCGGCGCTTACGGTGGGCGGCGTGCAGATTTTCCTGTCCTATGCTAACCAGTACACCAAGCCGTTCAACGAGGTTACCAACGTCATTACGCAAATCCAGACGGCGTATGCCTCGGCGCGCCGCATGTTTGCGCTGCTCGATGCGCGCGAGCAGGAGCCCGATGCGGCGGATGCCGTGGAACTTGCCGCCCCGCAGGGTGAGGTGACCTTTGAGCATGTGGACTTTAGCTACGTGCCCGACCGCAAGCTGCTGCAGGATATCTGCATCGAGGCCAAGCCCGGCATGCGCTTTGCCCTCGTTGGCCCTACGGGCTGCGGCAAGACGACGCTCATCAATTTGCTGCTGCGATTCTACGATATCGATGCCGGTCGCATCGCAGTCGATGGCCGGTCTTCGCGTGGCTACACGCGCGCAAGCCTGCGCCGCGCCTTTGGCATGGTGCTGCAAGATACCTGGTTGTTCGAGGGCACCGTGGCCGAAAACATCGCCTACGGCTGTCCCGACGCTACGCGCGAGCAGGTTATCGAAGCTGCCAAGCACGCGCACGCGCACAAGTTTATCGTGCAGCTGCCAGGCGGCTACGATACGGTCATCGGCGAGGACGGCGGCACGTTTAGCCAGGGCCAAAAGCAGCTGCTGTGCATTGCGCGCGTCATGCTCACCGACCCGGCTATCTTGCTGCTGGACGAGGCGACCTCGAGTATCGACACGCGCACCGAGCTGCAGGTGCAGGCGGCATTCGACGAGCTCATGGCCGGTCGCACAAGCTTTGTGGTGGCGCACCGCCTGTCGACGATCCGCAACGCCGACTGCATTCTGGTCATGCGCGACGGCCAGATTATCGAGCGTGGCACGCACGACGAGCTGCTGGCGGCAGATGGCTTCTATGCCGAGCTCTACCGCAGTCAGTTTGCCCAGTGAGCAAGCCCGTGGGGCAAATTAATCAATCGACAGACGGTGGTTTACATCTGTCACGTTAGTACTAAGATATTCATCTAATAAATTGCATTAGTGGCTTTAGTTTTGGGGGATACGAGGCAACGTGACTATGACGTGCTCTTTGGTGGTTAACAGCAAGAGCGGTAATACCAGGATGGTTTCGGGTGTGATCAAGCGTACGCTGCAGGCTGCGGGTGTTGAGTTTGTCCATGCCGCGGCGTTGAGCGACGATGCGGATGCAGATCAGGTTGCGCTCGAGGCGCAGGGCGCCTGCGCGGCCGACACGGTGCTCGTCGGTTTTTGGTGCGACAAGGGCGCGTGCACGCCTTCGGTCGCGGCGTTGCTTTCCGCCTTGCACGGCAAGCGCGTGTTCCTGTTTGGCACCTGCGGCTTTGGGGCCGACCAGAGCTACTATCAGCAGATTATCGACCGCGTAACTTCCAATTTGGCTGGGGATGCCGAGCTTGCGGGCTGGGCGATGTGCCAGGGCAAGATGGGCCCCGCGGTCAAGCAGCGCTACGAGGCCATGCTCGAGCAAGATCCCGACAATGTCCGCTTTAAGATGCTGCTCGATAACTGGGTCGCCGCAAAGGATCACCCCGCCAAGGAAGATCTGGACAACATGGCTGCAGCCGCCAAAAAGGCCGTGCTGGGGGAGTAGCTCCCATCGCTGACGGCGGTCGGTCCATCTTTCTAAATGAAACGTCCTCCCGGGCGTCGGGGCACGAAGTTCCCTGCTCTACAGTCCTGCGCAAGACGAAGGCCACATTAAGTGGCCTTCTTTGCGT
>CABSZR010000240.1 GCA_902482185.1 uncultured Collinsella sp.
CCCCATACCGCTGCCTTTTTATTGGGGCTTTCGCATGTTTGGGCTGCGACGCACACCGATCAACGCCTCCGTGCGATGGAATTCATGTTGGGTCGGTGATGATGCGCAGGCGCGGGCCGCTTGTGGTAACATACCGACCTGTTGGTACCTCGACCTTGGATGCTCGCTCCACCGGCGGCTTCCCAGTCCGAGGCGAATCGAGTCGCCCGCGGGCGACGTAAAACGAAAGGTGAAACAATGACTGTTTCCAAAGAGCGCAAGGCGGAGCTGACTGCCCAGTTCGGTAACACCCCGGTCGACACCGGCAACCCCAAGGTTCAGGTCGCCATCCTGTCCGAGCGCATCAAGGAGCTGACCGAGCACATGAAGTCCCACCAGAAGGACTTCCACACCCGTCGTGGCCTGCTCATGCTCGTCGGCCGTCGTCGTCGTCTTCTCTCCTACATCAAGAAGAACGACATCGTCGAGTACCGTGAGCTCATCAAGGCTCTGGGCATCCGCGACAACATCCAGTAGGATTTGTACATGCTAAGAGCGTCCTGCGCAGCGGGGCGCTCTTTTTGTGTAAGGGCGCGAACAATCACGCTCTGAAGCGTGGCGGGGGCAGGGGGCCCGCGTCACATGAGAAGCCCGCAGGCAAGGGGTCTGCGGGGTAAAGGAGAACAATGACACTCGTATCCAAGACCTTTGAGCTGTACGGCAAGACCTACACCTTTGAGTCGGGCGAGCTTGCCAAGCAGGCCACCGGCGCCTGCCTGGTCAAGCAGGGTGACACCACGATGCTCGACACCGTGGTCGTCTCCAAGGAGCGTAAGAACTACGACTTCTTCCCGCTGACCGTCGACTTCAACGAGAAGATGTACGCCGCCGGCCGCATCCCGGGTGGCTACCTCAAGCGTGAGGGCCGTCCCAGTGAGAAGGCTACGCTCACCGCGCGCATGATCGACCGTCCGATTCGCCCGAGCTTCCCGGATGGCTTCCGCAACGAGGTGCACATCGTCGCCACCTCGCTCGTCGCCGACCAGGTCAACCCCTTCGACGTCATCAACGTCATGGGTGCTTCCCTGGCCATGACGCTCGGCGGCGTTCCCTTCGAGGGCCCGCTTGCCTGCGTGCGCATCGGCCGTAACGTGGAGACCGGCGAGTTTATCGTCAACCCCACCTACGAGGAGCGCGAGAACTCCGATCTGGACCTGGAGCTGGGCGGCTCTGCCGACTTCATCTCGATGGTCGAGGCCGGCGCCGAGGAGATCTCCGAGGACGACATGCTCGCCGCCATGAAGTTTGGCCAGGAGGCCCTTGCTGCTTTCTGCCAGGCTCAGGACGAGTTCGTTGCCGAGTGGGAGCAGGTCAACGGCCCCATCGTCAAGAAGGAGTACCCGCTCGACCAGCCCGTCGAGGAGGTCCAGGAGCGCATCTTCGCCCACTACGACGAGATGGCTGCAGCCCTTCGCGACGCCGACAAGCTCTCCCGTATCGGTAAGGTCGAGGCTCTGAAGGAGTCCATCCGCGCCGAGTTCACCGAGGAGGAGCAGGCCGCTTGGGAGCGCGAGATCCCTGTGGCGCTCAAGAAGCTCGAGAAGAAGGCCATGCGCACCATGGTCGTCGAGACCGGCGAGCGCGTCGACGGCCGTGCTGCCGACGAGATCCGTCCCATCATGGTGAAGGACAACTACCTGCCGCTCGTTCACGGCTCCGGCCTGTTCCAGCGTGGTCAGACCCAGGTGCTCTCCGTCCTGTCGCTCGGTATGCTCAACGAGGGCCAGCGTCTGGATACCATCGAGCCCACCGAGGGCAAGCGCTACATGCACCACTACAACTTCCCGCCTTTCTGCACCGGCGAGACCGGCCGCATGGGCAGCCCCAAGCGCCGCGAGATCGGCCATGGCAATCTGGCCGAGCGCGCTCTGCTTCCGGTGCTTCCCGACGAGAACGAGTTCCCCTACGCCATCCGCGTCGTCTCCGAGGTCATGGAGTCCAACGGCTCCTCTTCGATGGCTTCGACCTGCGGCTCCACGCTCGCCCTTATGGACGGCGGCGTGCCCATTAAGCGCCCGGTCTCCGGTATCGCCATGGGCCTGATCCAGGAGGAGGGCAAGACCGTGGTCCTGTCCGACATCCAGGGTCTCGAGGACTTCCTGGGCGACATGGACTTTAAGGTCACCGGCACCACCGAGGGCATCACCGCCCTGCAGATGGACAACAAGGCCACCGGCCTCACCTTCGACATCCTGGCCCGCGCCCTGCAGCAGGCCAAGGAGGGTCGCGCCTTCATCCTGCAGAAGATGCTCGATGTGATTCCCGAGCCGCGCCACACCACGCGCAGCACCGCCCCGCGTATCGTCTCCATCCAGGTTCCGACCGACAAGATCCGCGACGTCATCGGTTCCGGCGGTAAGGTCATCCGTGGTATCCAGGATGAGACCGGCGCTTCGGTCGACATCCAGGAGGACGGCACCGTCTTTGTCGGCGGCACCGGCGAGTCCGTCGATCAGGCTGTCGAGCGCATCAAGCTCATCATCAAGGTTCCCGAGCCGGGCGAGGAGTACACCGGTCGCGTGGTCTCCATCCAGCCGTTCGGCGCCTTCGTCAACCTGCTGCCCGGTAAGGACGGTCTGCTGCACATCTCCCGCGTCGCCAAGGGCCGCGTGGAGAAGGTCGAGGACGTCCTCAACGTGGGCGACGAGGTCAAGGTCGTCGTCATCGAGGTCGACGATCGCGGCAAGATCTCGCTCGATCGTCTCGACAAGCCCGAGGCCCCGGCTCGCGCCGAGGGTGCCCCCGAGGGCGACGGCGAGCACTTCCAGCGCCGTGAGCGTCCGCGTCGCGAGCGCTCCGAGCGCAGCGACCGTCCGCGCCGTCCCGGCGACAACGGAGGCCGCAAGCCCCGCCGTCACCACGACGCCGAGTAACAGCCGCACATAAGCAGTTCAATAAGGGCGACTCCTAAGGGGGGGTCGCCCTTTTGCTATTCCCGGCGGGGTCCGCGGGTAAAGTTTCCTGCTCTACAGTCCTGCTCACGACGGAGGCCACATTAAGTGGCCTCCT
>CABSZR010000241.1 GCA_902482185.1 uncultured Collinsella sp.
GTGCATTGGCTACCCCTCTATTGCAAGAAGGGCCGTCCCGGCTGGCAGCTGCAGGTAATCTGCACCTACGAGGATATCGAGCGCCTGCAGACGATTATCTTTTTGGAAACCACGACCAACGGCATTCGTCGCCAGGTCATGGAGCGCGTTTGCCTGCCACGCCGCTTTGAGCGCGTAACGACGCCATGGGGCGAGGTGTCCGTTAAAGTGGCCACCCTGCCCGACGGCAGCGAGCGCGCGGCGCCCGAGTACGAAGACTGCGCCCGTCTTGCCCGTGAGCACGACGTACCGCTCCAGCGCGTGATGCAGGCGGCCCAGAGCGCGGCGCTGCGATTTGAATAACAAGATCGTGCGGCGCGCCGCGACCGGCTCTGTCAACTCCATCCCGAAAGGATCCCTCATGAAATACCTCATCGCCTCCGACATCCACGGCTCGGCATACTGGGCCGAGCGCCTCTGCGCCGCCATCGAGTCCGAGCAGCCTGACCGCGTCGTGCTGCTGGGCGACCTGCTCTACCACGGTCCACGCAACGACCTGCCACGCGATTACGCTCCCAAGCGCGTTATCCCGCTGCTCAACGCCCTGGCCGACCGCATCATCGCGGTGCGCGGCAACTGCGACGCCGAGGTCGACCAGATGGTGCTCGACTTCCCCGTCATGGCCGACTACGCCACGCTGTTCGACGAGACCGGCCGCGAGCTGTTCCTGACGCACGGCCATGTCTTTGGCGCCGGCATGCACAACAGCGTCGACCACGCGCCCGCGTTGCCCGAGGGCTCCGCGCTCGTCTACGGCCACACGCACATCAAGGTTAACGAGGAAAGCGTCGCGCACCCGGGCCTGTGGCTCTTCAACCCCGGCAGCGTGAGCATTCCCAAGGACGGCACGCACAGCTACGGCATCTACGAGGGCGGCGCGTTCCGCCACGTGATCATGGAGGAGGACTAACCATGGCGCAGCACATGGCTCAGCAAAATGCCGAGGGCTCGCGCGATCTGTCCACGCTGGTGGATGCATCGGCCGAGCTGCAGCATCTGGTGCAGACCATCTGGCGTCTGCGTCAGCCCGATGGCTGCCCGTGGGACCGCGAACAGACGCATCAGAGCATCGGCAAGAACATGATTGAGGAAGCCTACGAGGCGCTCGATTGCATCGAGACCGACGACGCGGCGCATCTGCGCGAGGAGCTCGGCGACGTGCTCATGCAGGTAGTGTTGCATGCGCAGATCGCGGCGGACGCCGGTGAGTTTACGCTGGCCGATGTGGCGCGCGATATCGACGCCAAGCTCATTCGCCGCCACCCGCACGTGTTTGGCGATGCGGATGCCGAGAGCTCCGACGAGGTGCTCAAGATTTGGGACGAGGTCAAGCTTGCCGAGAAAGCCGCCAAGGACAAGGCCGTGGCGGCGGGCGAGGCCGCGCCCGAGGGTCTGCTCGATGGCGTGCCCACGCATCTGCCGGCGTTGATGCAGGCGCAGAAGGTGTCACGCAAGGCGGCTGCCGTGGGCTTTGAGTGGGAGACGGTCCAGGACGTGTGGGACGAGGTTGCCGAGGAGCGTGCCGAGTTTGAGGCCGAGGCCCCTGGCTCGCCCGAGCGCGAAATGGAGTTTGGCGATCTGCTCTTTGCCCTGGTCAACGTCGCGCGCAAGGAGGGTATCGACGCCGAGAGCGCCCTGCGCGCGAGCACGGCCAAGTTTCGCCGTCGCTGGGCTGCGATGGAACAGATGGCGGCCGATGCCCACGTTGATCTTGCCGAGCTTTCGACCCATGGGCTCAACGACCTGTGGGACGCAGCAAAGGCAGGGGAGTAAGACTGCGGGAACGACGGGCTGACACGCCTCATCGTTCCCGCTAAATTTTTCGAAAATCAAGTGTATCCCTCGGCTAACTTAGGGCATAATGCAAAAAGTGCGACAAGGCTAACTTATGAACCTGCGCGCCTCTACAGCGTGCAAGCCGCGTCGCCAAGCATTCAACCCGTTTCCAAGTGAGAGGGAGACAACATGAGCGATATTTTGGACGTCTACGGTCGCGAGGTGCTCGACAGCCGCGGCAATCCCACCGTCGAGGTCGAGGTCGTGCTCGAGGACGGCAGCTTTGGCCGCGCAATGGTGCCTTCGGGTGCTTCGACCGGAGCCTTTGAGGCCTGCGAGCTGCGCGATGGCGACAAGGGCCGCTACCTGGGCAAGGGCGTTTCGCAGGCCGTCGAGCACGTCAACAACGAGTGCGCTAACGCCGTCGTGGGCCTCGACGCCTTCGACCAGCGCGCCGTCGATGCCGCGCTGATTGCCGCGGACGGTACCCCCAACAAGACCAAGCTCGGTGCCAACGCCATCCTGGGCGTGTCGCTGGCCGTCGCCCGCGCCGCTGCCGAGTCGGCGGGCCTGTCACTGTACCAGTACCTGGGCGGCTTCAATGCAAAAACAATGCCCGTTCCCATGATGAACGTGCTCAATGGAGGCGTTCACGCGGACAATGATCTGGATATCCAGGAGTTTATGCTGGTTCCGTATGGACCGGACAGCCTGAAAGAACAGCTGCGGATGGGAACCGAGATCTATCATGTTCTTCGCGGGCTTCTGAAACAAAAAGGACTGACTACGGCAGTCGGGGACGAAGGGGGATTTGCGCCGGAATTGAGAGATTCCAGGGAAGCCATTGAATTTCTCCTGGCTGCATCCGGACAGGCCGGGTATGAGCCGGGAAAAGATGTAGGGATTGCTTTAGATGTGGCGGCTTCAGAAATTTACCGGGCAAAAGAACAGCGGTATTATTTTGTGGGGGAAAGCAAAAAGAGCGGGAAAAAGATCACGAGAACATCGGATGAGATGATGGAATACTATGAAAGATTGATTCTGGATTATCCAATCTATTCCATTGAGGATCCGTTGGATGAGGAGGATTGGGATGGCTGGAGCAGACTGACAGCAAAAATTGGAGAGAAGGTACAGCTTGTGGGAGACGATTTGTTTGTGACCAATCCGGAGAGAGTCGCATTGGGGATAGCAAAAAAAGCAGCTAATTCGGTGCTGATCAAGGTGAATC
>CABSZR010000242.1 GCA_902482185.1 uncultured Collinsella sp.
GGTGACCGGCAAGCCCATCAAGTTTGTGAGCATGGGCGAGAAGCCCGATTCGCTTGAGCCGTTCTATCCCGATCGCATGGCCAAGCGCATTCTGGGCATGGGCGATGTCGTCGGCATTATCGAGAAGGCTCAGGAGGCAGCCGATGCCGAGCAGCTCGAGGCTGCCGAGCGTATGCTGCGCGAGGGCTTTACCATGAACGACATGCTCGACCAGATGAAGGCCGTCAAGAAGATGGGCGGCATGAAGGGCATTCTGGGCATGCTCCCCGGTGGCCAGCGTGCGCTTAACCAGATGGGTGGCAACCTGGACGAAGGTATCTTCGATAAGAACGAGGCCATCATCATGTCGATGACCAAGGAGGAGCGCCTGCGTCCTTCCATTATCAACGGCCAGCGTCGCGCCCGCATCGCCAAGGGCGCCGGCGTGACCCCCACCGAGGTCAATAGCCTTATGAAGCAGTGGGGCGAGATGAACAAGATGATGGGCCGCATGCGCACGATGGCCAATCAGGCACAGGCCGGCGGCAAGAAGGGCAAGAAGGGTAAGAAGGGCAAAAAGATGCGCATGCCCAATATTCCCGGTCTGGATGCCATGGGGCTGGGCGGCATGGGCGGCCTGGGAACGGGCGGCCCCAAGTCCGATATGGACCTGCTGCGCCAGATGGAAGCGCAGATGCGCAACAAGAAGTAACGACTAGTTGAGTCGTGTATGGCGAAGGCCGCCTGGATGGTATTCCAGGCGGCCTTCGCCGTTTGTTCGCTGGTTGTCGCACGCGTGGAAGCGCGTTCTCGACGAGGTGCTTGCCGCTAGTGGCAGCCGCAGCCTTCGTGCCCGTCATGGTTGTGGTGACCGTGGCAGCCGCAGGACTCGCCATGCTCGTGGATGTGCTCGTGATCATGTCCATGGCAGTCGCAGGTGGCCTCGCCGTTCTGTGCGAGCGTGCCGGCGATAAGGGCCTCGACGCAAGCGTCGCAGCTGCCCTGGGCTCCTGCGTATACCGTGATGCCGGCTTGGGCAAGCGCGTTGATAG
Source organism: uncultured Collinsella sp. (assembly GCA_902482185.1). Lineage (GTDB taxonomy): Bacteria > Actinomycetota > Coriobacteriia > Coriobacteriales > Coriobacteriaceae > Collinsella. The sequence continues at coordinate 1,032 of CABSZR010000242.1, forward strand.
CGCCGCCGCCGATACCGCCGCAAATGAGCGTGTCAACGCCACCGTTGGCAAGCAGGCCCGCCAAGGCGCCGTGGCCGGTGCCACCGGTGCCTACGACCTGCTCGTTGAGCACCTTGCCATCCTGGATGTCATAGATCTTGAACTGCTCGCTGCGGCCAAAGTGCATAAAGATGTTGCCGTTGTCGTACGTCGTTGCCACCCTCATGGTGCCGACCTCCTTTGCTGGCCATGCGGCCGTCGTCGTGGCGATGGGGGAGTACGCGATATTGCCGCCCTCGATGACGAGCGCTCGTCCGTTGACCAGCGCTTCGGCCACCTTGCGATGCGCGCGGCTGCAAATGGCCGCCACCGTTGCGCGGGCGATGCCCATCTGCTGGGCGACCGCCTCTTGGTTGAGACCTTCCAGGTCGCACAGGCGCAGCACCTCAAGCTCGTCGACGGTCATGTCGATGGCATCACCGCTGGCCAGGCCATCGGGGGTAAAGCCGCGGTATTCGGGGATGATCCCGACGCGGCGCAGTTTTTCGCGTCTTCCTGCCATGCACACTCCTTATCTGACATATGTCAACAATAGGATAACGCGTTAGTCGTTGGGCGCAAGGCATTTCTGTCATATGTCAGAAAAAGGCTAAGATGCCTCGTTGCCGCATGCGGAGCCGCGCTGCCGTGCATTGCGTGTGCCGGACTAAGTGTCCAATTCGACACTCGCGCGCCTGGGCTACAATAAATCTCGCTTATAGGCGACTGACAGGAGGGTCAATGAGCAAAGCTGATCAACAGTTTGTAACCATGTGCCGCGATATCTTGGACCATGGCACCACCACCGAGGGCCAAAAGGTCCGCCCGGTGTGGGAGGACGGCACCCCTGCCTATACCATTAAAAACTTTGGTGTCACGGCGCGCTATGATCTGCGCGAGGAGTTCCCCGCGCTCACCCTGCGTCGTACGGCGCTTAAGTCTGCCATGGACGAGATTCTGTGGATCTATCAAAAGAAGTCCAATAACGTGCATGACCTCAACAGCCATATCTGGGATGAGTGGGCCGATGAGACCGGTTCCATCGGTAAAGCCTACGGCTATCAGATTGGTCAGAAGAGCCATTACGCCGAGGGCGACTTCGACCAGATGGACCGTGTACTGTACGACCTTAAGCACACGCCGTATAGTCGCCGCATTATGACCAATACGTACGTGTTTAGCGATCTGTCCGAGATGCACCTGTATCCATGCGCCTATAGCGTGACCTATAACGTGACGCAGCGTCCTCAGGACGACAAGCCGACGCTCAACATGATTCTCAACCAGCGCAGCCAGGACATTTTGGCCGCGAACAACTGGAACGTGTGCCAGTACGCCATTTTGCTGATGATGGTCGCGCAGTCGGTCGATATGATTCCCGGTGAGCTGCTGCACGTGATCGCCGACGCCCATATCTATGATCGTCATGTCGATATCGTCCGCGAGCTTATCGAGCGTCCGCAGTTTGCGGCACCCAAGGTAACGCTCAACCCCGATGTGCATGACTTCTATGCGTTTACGACCGATGACCTGATCGTCGAGGGCTATGAGCACGGCCCTCAGGTCAAGAACATCCCCATTGCGGTGTAGGTGACGCGCATGACGTGTAAGCTTTCTGCCATCGTCGCCGTGTGTGACGACTGGGGTATTGGCTGCGAGGGCGATATGGTGGTGTCCAATCGCGCCGATATGCGCCATTTTGTGGCCTGCACCAAGGGCTGCCCGGTTATCATGGGACGCAAGACGCTGCTGAGTTTTCCCAGCGGGCGTCCGCTCAAGAACCGCCGCAATATTGTGCTTACCCGCGACGAGAGCTTTGCTCCCGAGGGCGTCGACGTGGTGCATAGTATCGACGAGGCGCTCGCCGCGGTTGCCGATGAGCCCGTTGCCTGGGTGATCGGTGGTGGCGATGTCTATCGGCAGTTTTTGCCGTATTGCGCCGAGGCCGAGGTCACGCACAACCATTGCACCCATGCCGTGGACACGTACTTTCC
>CABSZR010000243.1 GCA_902482185.1 uncultured Collinsella sp.
GACTACACCAAGTACGTCGACGAGGACGCCGAGCGCGCGTTTGAGCTGTGCCGCGCCGTCGTTTCCGCTGCCCGCGCCACGCGTTCGCGTTATCGCTTGAGCCCCAAGGCCGAGCTCGACGTGGTCGTGCGCGCCGGTGCCGAGGACATCGAGAAGCTCGAGAGCCTGCGCTCCACGATTGAGCCGCTGGCCAACACCGCCTCGCTGGTCATGGGTACCGACGTCGAGAAGCCGGCTGCGAGCATTGCCGTGGTCGACAGCGGCGTCGAGGTCTTTGTGGTGCTCGAGGGCAAGGTCGATCTTTCGGCCGAGAAGGCGCGCCTGGAGAAGGAGATCGCCGCGGCTCAGAAGGAGCTCGCCGGCTGCGAGAAGACGCTCGCCAACGAGGGCTTTGTGGCTAAGGCCGCGCCCGCGGTGGTCCAGAAGAAGAGGGACCGTGCAGCTGAGCTCAAGGAGATCCTGGCGGCGCTGACTGCTCAGGTTGCTGACTTCTCGTAGGCGTTACTGGGGGGCGCGTCCCGATGCTTTGCTCTCCGCTGCGGACAGTCCTGCGCAAGACGGACAGCACATTAAGTGCTGTCCTTTGCGTGCGGAACTTGCGGCGAGCAAAGCGTCGGGCCGCTCCTAGTTCGCTTACGTGGTTGTTTACAACTGGTAGGTTGGGGCCACTTGGTTGTGGCCTTGATCTCGCTGCAAGCGGGTAAAGGCTGATATTGTCAACGTGAGGGGCTCATTCTTTTTGGTGGGCCTCTTTTTCTGTTATGGGGGACTTTGAGTTATGGCTAAGCGTTCTGGGTCGTATGTCGTTCCTTTCTCGTTTGAGTTGCTTTCGTTTGATGAGGCTGTTGGGCTGGCTGCTGATACGGGGCGGATTTCTGGGGATGCTGGTCCTCTGCTCGAGACGGTTGTCGATATGCTCGATGAGCTGGGGCGTCCGGATGAGTATTTCGATTGCATTCAGGTCGCCGGTACCAACGGTAAGACTTCGACTACGCGTTTTTCGGCTGCTATCCTTCGCGGCGAGGGGCTCAAGACCGCGCTGTATACGTCGCCGCAGCTTGTTCGCTATCCCGAGCGCATGGAGGTCGACGGGCGCGTTGTGAGCGATGAGGCGTTTGCCCGTGGCGTTTCTGCCGCTGTGGAGGCGGGGCATCGCGTGAATGCTCGTCGTGTGGTGGCGGGGGAGCGCGCCTATTCCATCACGCCGTTTGACCTGCTGACGGCTGCCGCACTGGTGGTGTTTGCCGAGGCTGCGGTGGACGTTGCCGTGCTCGAGGTCGGCATGGGCGGCCGCTGGGACGCCACGAGTGCGACCGATTCCGTCGCCGTTGCCATTACCGGCATCGGGCTAGACCACACGCGCATCCTGGGCGATACGCTCGAGGCCATTGCGGGGGAGAAGGCTGCGGTCATTAAACCCGGGCGACTGGTTGTGCTGGGCGAGGGCACGCATGAGGCGAGCGTTCAGCGCGTGATGGATGCCCGTTGCCGTGAGTGCGGCGTCGTGCCGCTCGTGGTGAGCCACGCCACGACTAAGGTGCCGGCGCATGTGGGCGATACGGTGGAGTTCAGCTGCACCACGCCGCGTGCGATCTATACGTCGAGCATGGTCAAGCCGGCCTATCAGCCGCAGAATGCCGCGTGCGCGATTATGCTTTGCGAGGGATATCTGGGTCGTGAGCTCGATCATGACAAGCTCGATGCGTCGCTTATGGGCTGTCCCACACCGGGTCGTTTTGATGTGCTGGGAATTGGTCCGCTCAAGCTGATCGACGCCTGCCATAACCCTCAGAGCTGCGAGAGCTTTGTGAGCGCGCTGGACGAGATCGATCCGTGCGTGGAGAACCGCCCCACGCTGTTGTGTGCCGCGCTGGCCGATAAGGACGTGGCGGGTATCGTTGACGTTCTGGTTCCGGCGTTCCCCCGCGTGGTCGTGACCCAGACCGATTCCGATCGCGCCCTGCCAGCAGAGGAGCTCGCCGCCCTCGTTGATGCCGATAAGCTTGCGGGCGTATACCCGAACGTGTCCGAGGCCCTCGCTGCCTTCGATGCCGCGGGCGAGCCCTTCGTAGCAGCCGGCACCATCACCCTAGCCGGCGAAGTAGCCGGCCTGCTTCGCTAACCCATCCCCTCAGCAGTTGCGGTGAAATACGGACTGTTTTACAAGCCAGAAGCCTCAAACAGTCCGTATATCACCGCAACTCAAAAGCAGTCTATTTGGGACGGGGCTTTTTTAGCTGCCCTGTGCTCCGAGTTGACTCGCTTGCCACGAAATGGGCCTATTTACTACGTTTGACCGGTAACCCTTGACCATAGCGAGAATCGCGAAATTAAAACCGCAGGTAGAAGGCTTGCCAGTTTTCGAAAACGCAGGTGTGGTCGACCCGTGTGGGTCAAACGTAGTAGATAACCCTTTTTCGTGGCGCATCTCTAGACTGTCAAATTGGTCGACTTGGCCCCATGGTAGTTGCGGTGAAATAGTCCCTGGATTATGCCTCTGTGGGCCAATCTGGGAACTATTCCACCGCAACTTATTGAGGGGCTATTGGGTAAAGGCTAGTCTAGACGGGCTGGGTCGTGGGGGTAGGCGTTGAGAATCTCGACGCCGTTCTCGGTCACCAGGGCCAGGTCCTCGATGCGGACACCGGTGCGGCCGGGGAGGTAGATGCCCGGCTCGATGGAGAACGTCATGCCAGGCTCTACGACTTGCTCGTTGACAAGCGAGACGTCGCCCGGCTCGTGGTCCTGCAGACCGATCGAGTGTCCCAGGCGGTGCGTAAAGTACTGCTCATAGCCCGCATCCTCAATCACGTCGCGCGCGGCGCGGTCCAGGTCGCACATGCGCACACCCGGTGCGATGAGTGCCTCGGCGGCCTCGTTGGCACGGCGCACGATGTCGTAGATACGCGCCGTCCCCTCGTCCGGCTCGCCCCAAAAGAACGTGCGCGTCATGTCCGAGCAGTAGTTGCGATGGCGTCCGCCAATGTCGAACAGCACCACGTCGCCGCGCTTGAGCAGGG
>CABSZR010000244.1 GCA_902482185.1 uncultured Collinsella sp.
TTCGTGTGTAATCGAGAGAGCCAAGGACCGTTACCGCTTCCATCTGCTTGTGAAGTCGCCCGTGGGGTACCATGTCTCTGATGATATCGACGCCTGCCTCAAAGAGGCGGGCTCCATGCGCGGCGTGAGCGTGAGCGTTGACGTCGATGCCTATGATTTGATGTAACAACCCGAAAGGATGGCCATGGAAGCCAACGGAATCGTACTGTCGCCCGACCCTCGTCTGCGCCAGGAGTGCGCCGTCATCGAGGAGATCACCCCGGCGATTGAGGCGCTTGCCGAGAAGATGAAGAAGATGATGTTCGACAACGGCGGTTGCGGCCTGGCCGCCCCGCAGATCGGTGAGCTCATTCAGCTCGTCACCATCGACTGCGACTACAGCGACAAGAACGATTACGACCCGTACGTGCTCATCAACCCCGTCATTGTCGAGCAGAGTGACCATTTGGTGCCGTTTAGCGAGGGCTGCCTTTCCATCCCCGGCATTAGCTGCGAGATCGAGCGTCCCGATCACGTTGTCGTCGAGGCGTATGACCTGGATGCCAACCTGATCCGCTATGAGGCCACGGGCGACCTGTTCTGCGTGTGCCTGCAGCACGAGATCGATCACCTGCACGGCAATACCATGTTCGAGCGACTCAAGCCGATGCAGAGGATCAAGGCAGTCAAGGAGTACCAGGACGCCCTAGCCCGCGGCGCTCGACCGGGCGAGACGGAGTAGGTTTGTCCGTCCCCGGGGCGCCCGCCTATATCATCCCGTGCTCAAACATTCTCGCTTCGCTGCGAAACTGCGCGCGGGACGATATAGGCGGGCGCCCCGGGGACTACGTTGACGCTGCTTGTCTCGCCCGGGTGCCGTCGGGCCAGGGATGGGCGTCTTCACTGATAATTGCTTTGTTGGAAGAGCTGCTTTTATTGCGGCTCTTTCTTTGGTTTTGGGTATATTTGTTCTTGTTGAATTGTTATTGCGGATGGGCTGGGTACTTGGCTTTCCGCTGTTGTTTGTAGCCGTCTCGGCTTTGGTTGAGGGGAGACGTTCTTTATGCGTATTGTGTTTATGGGTACGCCTGATTTTGCTGTGCCTTCGCTGACTTCGCTTGTTGAGGCTGGGAACGAGATTGCGCTTGTTATTACGCGTCCCGATGCTGTTCGTGGGCGTGGTAAGAAGCTGGAGCCGTCTCCTGTTAAGGCCAAGGCGCTTGAGCTTGGCCTGCCGGTTGTTGAGGCTAATCGTATGACGCCTGAGGTTGTTGAGGCGCTCCAGGCTGTGCAGGCTGATATTTTCTGTGTGGCTGCTTATGGCTGCATTTTGCCTGATGAGGTGCTGCATATGGCGCCGCTCGGTATCGTGAACGTTCATGCGTCCTTGCTGCCTCGTTGGCGTGGCGCTGCTCCCATTCAGCGTGCCATTCTTGCTGGTGATGAGGTTGCTGGCGTTTCCATTATGCGCATTGGACATGGCGTGGATACGGGCGCTTATTGTGCCCAGGCCTCTACGTCGGTTGCCGGTAAGCATGCCGATGCGCTCACGATGGAGCTTGGTGAGCTTGGCGGTAAGTTGCTTGCCGATACGCTTCCCTCGCTTGCCGATGGCTCGGCTGTTTGGACTGAGCAGGATGAGTCGCTCGTCACTCATGCTGCCAAGATTTCCAAGCAGGAGATGCGTCTGGATCCGCAGATGGCGGCTCTCGATTGCGTGCGTCATGTGCTCGCTTCGTCCGATACCGCACCCGCCCGTTGCGTGATTGCTGGCAAGTCGGTTCGCGTGCTCGATGCTGCGCTGGCGGATGTGTCGCTTGGCGAGGGCCTTGTTGCCGTTAAGAACAAGCGTGTTTACCTGGGCCTTTCCGATGGCGCGGTTGAACTGCTTGAGGTTAAGCCCGATGGCAAGCGTGCCATGACTGCTTCTGCCTGGGCTGCCGGCCTGCAGGGTGCCGATCTGACGTGGGGTGTTTTGTCATGAGCAAGCTTTCTCCCGCGCGCAAGCTTGCGCTCGATGTGTTGATGGAGGCCGATCGCCGCGGTATGTATGCGCGCGACGTGCTCTCGTCCCGCGCTTCCGCCAAGGCCATTGACCAGCGCGATTCCGCTTTTGCCGCTCGTTTGGCGCTCGGTGTTGCCGCCACGCAGGGTATTTTGGATGAGTTGCTCGATCAGTTTTTGGATAAGCCCAAAAAGGTCGCGCCGCGCGTTCGCATGGCGCTTCGCATCTCGGCCTTCGAGATGCTCTATCTGCATACGCCGGGCCGCGTTGCCGTGAGCCAGGGTGTTGAGCTGGTGCGCAGCGGTGCTAAGTCTGCCGCGGGCCTGGCTAACGCGGTGCTGCACAAGGTTGCGGACAACGTTGAGGACTTTGCCACGGCATCCGACGTGGATGAGTCCGAGCGCCGCCTGGTTCGCCTTTCGCGTTTGATGGGTCTTCCTCGCTGGCTGTGCGCTCGTATTATGGCCTCGTTCGATACGCCCGAGGGCGCGCTCAACTTTGCCGGTAATCTGGCCCCCGCGCCGCTTGCACTGCACGAGAATGCGTTTGCGACCAAGGCCGACCCGTATATCTCGCAGCTCGTTGCGCCTGTCTTCCCGGGCTGCCATGCTCCGGTCGATGCGCAGGTCACGGTTGCATCGGGCGTGTTTGAGCGTGCTGCCGCGGTTGCCTCGGACCTCAACGCTCAGCTTATCGCTACTGCCGCTACACGTCCCGGTCGTTGCCTGGAGATTGGAGCCGGTCGCGGCACCAAGACCTATGTGATGATGTGCCAGGCCAAGCGTGCCGGGTACGAGCGTCAGCATACCGCGCTCGATCTGCACGATCGCAAGTGCGATCAGAATCTCGCACGCCTGCATAAGGCGGGTATAACGGGTGTTCGTACGGTGTCGGGCGATGCCTGCGAGCTCAATGAGGTGCTCACGTCCTTTGACGCGATGCTCGGCGAGCCCGCCCTGTTCGACACGGTGTTTATCGATGCGCCGTGCTCTGGCACTGGCACCA
>CABSZR010000245.1 GCA_902482185.1 uncultured Collinsella sp.
GACGCGACCGGCGCCAAACTTGATAGCGGTATCCAACTTGGGTTGATTGTTGCTCATTGAAATCCCCTTTTCCCTGTAGCAACCATATCTTCAGCGCCTTGCATAAGGCGCCTCGAACACGCGTAAATAGAACCTAGGGCAAACCCTAGCCGCGGACCTTCTTGACGACGTCCATGGCCTCGCGGGCAATCTGCTCGACCTTGGAGAAGTCGCCGTCGGCAAACAGGGCCGGCTTGACCATCCAGGTGCCACCGCAGGCGATGATGGCGGAGGAGCTCAGGTACTCCTCGACGTTGGCGGTGCTCACGCCGCCAGTGGGCATAAAGCGGTGACCGACAAACGGAGCTGCGAGGGCCTTGATGGTGTTCAGGCCGCCATACTGGGACGCGGGGAAGAACTTGGTGACCTTGAGGCCCAGGTTCTCGGCTGCGGTGACCTCGGAGGGGGTCACGGTGCCGGGAAGGACAGGCAGGTCGATGTCGATGCAGTGCTTCACGACGTCCTCGTTGTAACCCGGGGAGACGATGAACTTGGCACCGGCGGCGCGGGCCTGCTCAACCTGCTCGACGGTCAGGACGGTGCCGGCGCCAACGCACATCTCGGGCTCGGCCTCGGCCATAGCGGCGATGCACTCGGCGGCGCAGGCGGTGCGGAAGGTGACCTCGGCGGACTTCATGCCGGCTGCCATAAGGGCGTGGGCGAGCGGAGCGGCGTCCTCGACCTTGTCGAGCACAACGACCGGCACGATGCCCAGGGACTCAAGCGTGGTGTAGAACTGATCGAACATGATGTTCCTTTCGATGTGTGGCGCGCATGGGCGCGTGATTGCCAAATGTTCTGGTCAGGAGCCGATTTTGGATTGGTTATCGGAGGCACTGCTTGGGGTTCAAGCAATTCCAAAACCGGCTGCTCGACCAGTCATGTAGGGAATGCCAGGCAAAACCGGAATGGGACTGGTGGTTTTGCCCGGCCGGAGGAATCGGGGAGCGGGCCGCAGGGGTATGGGATTGGAAAGCTGCGGCCCGCGGAATGGAGACGGACTAGCGCGCGACGCGGGTGCCACCGTCGGCGGCGGATGCCACGGCGGCGATCTCGTCTGCGGTCACCAAGTTGGAATCGCCCTTGATGGTGAGCTTGAGGATCGAAGCCGCAATCGCGTAGTTGACGGCATCCTGCGGGTCAAATTCGTTGATGAGGGCATGGACGAGGCCGGCGTTGAAAGCGTCGCCGGCGGCAACGCCCTCGAGCACGTGCACGTCGTGAGCAGGGGAGAACCAGTGCTCGCCGCTCTCGGCGTCAAAGAGCATGCCCATCCAGATGGAGCGCTCGACGCAGGAGATGTTGCGAACGACCGAGGCGACCTTTTTGCAGCCGTACTCGGCGCAGATCTGGCGGGCCATCTCGACGTAGGTGTCACGCTCCTCGATGCCGTGGGCAAGAGAACCAGAGACGCAGGTCATGCCAAGGCCGGCAGGCGCATCCTCGTCGTTGGCGATGCAGATGTCGACGAGCGGCAGGAGTTCCTTCATGGTGGCCTGCGACTTCTCGGGTGACCACATCTTGCCGCGATAATTCACGTCGCATACGGTGGTGATGCCCCTGGCGCGGCAGGCGGTGAGGGCATCCTTGCAGGCGGCGGCCATCTCGTCGGAGACGGCGGGCGTCACGCCGGAGAAATAGAAGACATCGATGCCCTTGAGGATCTCGTCCCAGTTAAAGACGTCGCGCTTGGCCATGTTGATGGCAGAGAACTTACGGTCGTAGACGCAGCCGTTGCCGCGCTGCGAGGCACCGACCTCAAAGACATAGGAGCCGAGACGGTCACCCTGACGCACGACGCGCGTGGTGTCGACGCCGTAGGCCTTCAGCGAACGCAGGGCGCACTCGCCCAGACGGTTGGCCGGGACAACGGAGACGTAAGCGGCCTTGTCGCCCTGGTAGGCCAGGGAAAGCGCAGTGTTAGCCTCGGCGCCGCCGTAGCGGACGTCAAACTCGGTTGCCTGCTCAATGCGCAGGTGGTCTTTGGGCGAGAGTCTCATCATGATCTCGCCGAAGGTAAGAACCGTTTTACCCATGGTCGCGCAGCTCCTTTTACTCGTGCGTACACCTTTGATATGGCGTTGGCACGCAGGTGCCAAGACGGTAGGGTGCGTCTTTGCACCTGCGTACCAACGCTTGCCGAAATCGGTTTACGAAATCGGTTTCGTTTCGAGTTGTAGTATACTCACCTACAGCGTTTTGCAACCGAGATTTTTAAAAAAATGCCTAAAATGGCTCAGACTGCCGACATTGGGAAACGGGGTGCGCTATGGCGCAGATGAGAATCAGGGACATTGCCGTCGAGGCGGGCGTGAGTCCGGCCACGGTCTCGCGCTATCTCAACAACCGCCCCGGGCAAATGACCGAGGAAACCCGTGCTCGCATCGCGGCGGTTATCGAGCGCACCGGCTATCGCCCGCGTGCCGCCGCGCGCAATCTACGCAGCTCGCGCACCAACCTCATCGGCGTGATCCTGGCCGACATCGCCAACCCGTTCTCGAGCGCCATGCTCGAAGGGCTTTCCGCCAGTGCCGCCGCGCGCGGCTGCTCGCTCATGACGGCCATTAGCGGCAACGATCCCGCCAAGGAGGCCGAGTCGCTCACCAGACTTATCGATGCCGGCGTGGACGGCCTGGTCGTCAACACCTGCGGAGGCAACGACAAGGCGATCGCCGCGGCCGCGGGGCGCCTGCCCGTTGTGCTGCTCGACCGCGACGTTGCCGACGGCGGTGTCGATCTGGTGACATCTAACAACCGTGAGCTGGTCGCCGGCCTGGTAGACGCCTTGACCGCCGCTGGCAGCGAGCGCCTGTGCCTGCTCACCGAGGCAAGCGATGACAGCCCCGTGCGTCGCGAGCGCGCCGAGGCCTTTACCGACGAGCTGTCGCGACGCGGCCTTGCCGGCG
>CABSZR010000246.1 GCA_902482185.1 uncultured Collinsella sp.
CGACGGGGCTTTGTGACGCGCGAAGATGTCGAAGCGTTGATCGCGATGAAACCGACCACCACGGAGCTCGTGTTCACCGGCCGTGGCTTGCTGCCCCTCGCCGACCTTGCAGACCTAGTAACCGAAATGCGCCCCGTCAAACACTACTTCGACGAAGGCCTCCTAGCCCGTCAAGGCATCGAATACTAATTGATCCAAAGGGGACGGAGGAAAACGGACCATCGACATCAAGACGGAGAGAAATGATCCGTTTTCCTCCGTCTCATACGGATCATTAGGCGGTGGCGCGGCCGAGCCAGTTGCCGCTATGGTGGTAGATGGTGAACATCGTGGCGGTGATGAGCCAGGTTACAGGGTAGACCAGCAGCAGGTGCTCAAGCGACGGATCGAACGGCATAATCGCAAACACCCAGATCACCCTGAGCACGACGGTGCCAAAAATCGTGAGCAGCATGGGCTGCAAGCTCACGCCGGCACCACGAATGGAGCCCGACGCGTTCTCGATAATCGAGAAAATCGCGTAGAACGGCGCAATGAAATGAAGAATCGTCGTGGTATACGCCGAAATCGAAGTATCGTCGACAAACAGACGCGACAACGGACCCGAGAATACCAGCAGCACGGCAGACAGGCCGCCAATGAGCATAAACGACAGCACGAGCGACGTATGGTAGCCCTTGCGCATGCGCTCGTAGTTGCGCGCGCCAAAGTTCTGTGCCGAGAACGTGGTGATCGACACGCCAAGCGCCTCGGTAACCATCCAGACGATGCCATCCAAGCGGCCCGAAAGACCCCACGCCGTGGTGACATCGGCACCAAACGAATTGACCGACACCTGAATCAAAACGTTGGAAATCGAATACGCAGCAGACTGAAAGCCAAGCGGCAGACCACACGAGATCATGCTCTTGCAAATGCCAGGATCAATGCCGAGTTTGGACAGTGAAAGCCGCCACGCACCCGGTGCGTGCATCATACGAATCACGATCATCGTGGCGTTAGAGCAAATGGTCAGTGCCACCGCGATACCGCAGCCCAGAGCCTCCATATGAAGCACGGCAACGAAGATGACATCCAGCACCGCATTAACAAGGCAGCCGGAAGCGATAATCACAGCAGGCCCGCGCGTGTCGCCCACGGCGCGCAGCAGTGCCGTTCCCATATTGAGCAGCAGCGCCGCAACCATGGCGGCAAAATAGCAACGAGCATATGCCACGCCCTCGGCCAATAGTTCATGCGGCGTGTTCATAAGCACCAGCATGGGCTCAACGAACACTATGCCAAGAATCGAGAAAACGATACCGCCCACCAACGCGAGCGTCATGGCCGTATGGACCGAACGACTCAGCCGCTCATCATCGTGCTGGCCAAAATACTGACCGGTAATGACCGCGCAGCCGGCGCCAACACCAACGCAAAAGCCAATGCAGAGCTCGGTAAGCACCATCGTGGCTTGAATGCCACCCAGTGCGAGTTTGCCGCCAAACTGGCCGACGATATACGTACCGATGAGCGTGTAGGCCTGCTGAAAAAACGAACTAAAAAAGATGGGAACGCACAGCGAAAGCAGCTGCTGCCAAATAACACCCTGCGTTACATCGATAGCCGTAGATTTCTTAGCCACACGCCCTCCCCAAAAGCGCACGTCAACCGACAAAACAGCAAATTAAGGCCAACGCCAATACCAGCTTAGCACCGACCGGCGTCGACCGAAACACCCCGAATAAGAGCCCGGTGCGAACTATCTGCCTAGTGATACAGCCCCGGCTGGTAGTGGTACTCATTACTCACGTGCGGGCACAGCTGCCAAAAGGCGACGGCACTCGCCGCTGCCACGTTAAGCGAATCGACCCCGTGCGCCATCGGAATGCGCACGGCCCGGTCGCAGCCCGCGATAGTCTTGGCACCCAGGCCGGCACCCTCGGTACCCATAAAGATTGCCAGGCGGTCAATCTCCTGCAGCACGGGATCGTCCAGCGATACGGAATCGTCCGTCAATGCCATGGCAGCACAGGAAAAACCGGCTTCGTGCAGTGCCGCCAGGCCATCGTGCGGCCACACACGAGCCTCGCTGCCAATGCGCGTCCAAGGCACCTGGAAAACCGTGCCCATGCTCACGCGGGCCGAGCGACGGTACAGCGGGTCGCAGCACGTAGGGCTGACCAAAATACCGTCAACGTTCAATGCGGCCGCCGAACGGAAAATCGCGCCCACATTGGTATGGTCGACAATGCCCTCGAGCACGCACACACGCACCGGACGCTCCCCCGCCGCCTCGACGACGCCGTCGAGAAACTCATCAACCGGAATCTGCCGCGGGCGACGAAACGCCGCGAGCGCGCCGCGCGTCACGTTAAAGCCCGTCAATTGCTCCATGAGCTCCATGGAGGCAACGAACACAGGAACCGGACCTGCGCCCTCGCGCACAACCAGGCGCTCAAACAGCGGCATCATCTGATCAAGCCAGCGTTCGCCCAAAAGAAAGCTCACCGGCTGGTATCCGGCGCGCACCGCGCGCTCGATAACCTTGGCACTCTCAGCGATAAAGATACCCTTTTGGGGCTCCAGCACGCAGCGAAGCTCGCGCTCGGTCAGTCGCACGTAGGCGTCGAGCCGCTCATCCGTAAGCGAATCGATTCGCAGAACCTCAACGGCATCAGTCATAGCAGCCAGCCCGCACCCTTCTTAACAGCACATCTATACCAAACGAGGCGACGCGAAGCGCCGCCCCATGCATTCAATCAACCCGATAATACCGTTCACGCTAGGCGATTCACGCCTCAACGCGACGATATGTCACGAACTTATAATCGAGACCCTCGTCACCCTCGCCCGCGGCAATCGTGGCAACCCCGCCAGCCTGCGAAACTTCCCATGCAGGATCGGCGTCCAAATTGGGAAAATACGTGTCCACGGGATGAACGCAGTGGTTA
>CABSZR010000247.1 GCA_902482185.1 uncultured Collinsella sp.
AGCGAAACTGGTGAAAAATAGATTGACGCTAACACTGGACCCGGGCGCACTGGTCCCGGATCGAGTCGATAAGGTTCGCGGAGAGGGCCGACAACGACGTGCTCGCCTACTACGTCGACGCGGTCAGGCGGGCGGCGGAGGAGAAGGCGAGGCTCGAGGGGCTCGTCGAGGCCGAGGCCCGCAAGCCCAGGTGGAGGAAGAGGGTCGACTCCCTCCGCTGCCTCAAGGGCGTAGACACCGCGTCCGCCGCCGACCTCGTGTTCGAGGCCGGCGAGTTCTCGAGGTTCGGGAATGCCCGCTCGTTCGCGGCGTGGGTCGGCCTGACGCCCTCCGAGCACTCCAGCGGGGAGAGCGACCGCAGGGGCGCGATCACCAAGGCCGGCAACAAGCACCTGAGGAAGACGCTGGTCGAGGCCGCGTGGCACTACCTGACGTGCTCGGGGCGGCCGAAGGGCCTCGCCAAGGGCCAGGCCCCGGACCGGGGCGCCCGGAGGCATGCCGCCAAGGGCGTGCGGAGGCTGGTCGAGAGGCGGGAGGCGCTGCTCGCGCGCGGGGTCCACGGCAACAAGGCGAACGTGGCCACGGCGCGCGAGCTCGCCTGCTGGGTATGGGCGGTCGGCCTCATGGCCGAGGAGGCGTAGGGGGGGGACGGTCCCCCGCACATAAGCCAGTCACCCCGGAAGCGGTTCGATCCGAAGCCGTTGAGGCGAACCTCAGGTCCCTTTTCTGCGAGCGCCCAGGGCGCCACACGCGTGCACAGACTGTCGGTTCGACGTAGAAGCCTCAGCCGTAGCAACGGATTGCCCAGCGAGAGATCGCCGCGGGCGGATATTAAACTGCAAAGACGAGCGTCGGTAAGACACGCCGAGGTCGCCGCGGACGGGCTGATATAGGGAGAGGGCCTGACCCCATATCGTTGGGGCCAGGCCCGATTTTGCCTCTTGACAATGTCCTGCTCATATTAAAAGGAACGTCCCTAACTGCCGGGTTTAGGCTGTTAGATCGAGTTCGTAGAGGAAGCTTTCGCGCGGCATGTCGTGACGGCGCTCTTCGCGGTTGGCGCGGTGCGTGGCCGTGCGCTTAAAGCCGTGCAGCTCGTAGAACTTCCACGAGCAGTTGGAGTCGGTGTACAGGTGCGCCCTCGTCGCTCCAAGCGAGGACAGGTGCGAGACGGCGGCATCGAGCAGAACCGTGCCAACGCCCAGGCCATGGACATCGCGATCCACGGCAAGCAGCGTGACCTCGTTGTCGTGCGGCAACGGGCTGCTCTCGAGCAGGCGGTTGTTGGTTCGGATGGTTGCGCGCACAAACGAGAGATACTCGGCGCACGCATCGGGCTCTAGCTCACGCATCTGCGATAGCAGCGCGCGTTCGGTATCCATCCAATGCTCGTTGATAGTGGCGCCGGAGCTCTGTCCCGCACGCGCGAGCGAAATGCCACGCGCCTGACCGTCGATTACGGCAACCTGTGAAAACGTCGACGACGAAAGGCAATAGGCGAGGTCGCACGCGGCCTCAAGGCGGTTGTACTCATCGTTATCCGAATTGTTATGCCAAAGCTGCTGCAGAATCAGCGCGATGGCGTCGAAGTCTTCGGTATCAAACGGTCGGTAGAGAACCCGCGAGACCATGGTGCCTCTTTCTTTTGCGGATGCATATCGAGCACAGTTCTACCACGCTATTGGCATCTAATTATGGTGCCCCTGTGTTCCATGAACTCACCGTGCCCGGTGCCATGCCCATCCCCTCCGCTCGCAAACTTTTTCTGCACATGCGCCCGTTGCGGGGTGCATCGATGCGCTCGATGCGCTACATTAAATCAGTATTTTCAATGCCGCTGCGCGAGCGCTGCAGATCGACGTATCACCGACTCACAGAGCACGGCGGCGTACCAGACAGGAGGACTGCATGGGATCTGATGTGAAGATCGCACGCGCGTTGATCTCGGTTACCGATAAGACGGGCGTCGTCGATTTCGCACGGACGCTGGTTGACGACTTTGGCGTCGAGATCATCTCTACGGGCGGCACGGCTCGTGCCATCGAGGACGCGGGCGTTCCCGTAACCCCCATCGAGGAGTTCACGGGCTATCCCGAGATGATGGACGGCCGCGTTAAGACCCTGCACCCCAAGGTTCATGGCGCGCTGCTGGCCCGCCGCGATTCCGAGCAACACATGCAGGAGGCGGCTCAGCACGGCATTAAGCTGATCGATCTGGTCGTCGTCAACCTGTACGAGTTCGAGAAGACCGTCGCCAACCCTGAGGTCACCTTCGCGGACGCCATCGAGCACATCGACATCGGTGGCCCCTCCATGCTGCGCTCTGCCGCCAAGAACGCCACGAGCGTTACCGTCATTTCCGACCCGGCCGACTATGATGCCGTCCTGGCCGAGATGCACGAGACCGGTGGCTGCACCACGCTTTCCACCCGTCGTCGCCTGCAGGTGAAGGTCTACCAGACCACCGCCGCCTACGACACGGCTATCTCCCGTTGGCTCGCCGCCCACGCAAGCGACGTGGCGGACACCTCTGCCAAGCTCGAGATTTCGCTGGAGAAGGTCGACGACCTGCGCTATGGCGAGAACCCGCAGCAGAAAGCCACAGTCTATCGCTTTGCCGAGGGCTGCGAGAACACCGCGAGCTCGCAGTTTCCGCTCGTGGGCTCCGAGCAGATCCAGGGCAAGCCGCTCAGCTACAACAACTATCTGGATGCCGACGCCGCTTGGAACCTGGTCCGCGAGTTCGACGAGCCGGCCTGCGTAATCCTCAAGCACCAGAACCCCTGCGGTTCCGCCGTTGCCGAGGACATCACGGCTGCCTACGACCGCGCTTTTGCCTGCGATCCCAAGAGCGCCTTCGGCGGCATCATCGCCTGCAACCGCGAGGTTCCCTTTGATCTGGTTGAGCACTTTGCCGATCAGAAC
>CABSZR010000248.1 GCA_902482185.1 uncultured Collinsella sp.
GGTTCTTGGAGCCGGGGATGATGGAGGTGCCCATCTGCACGTGCCAGCGCAGGATCACCTGGGCCGGGGTCTTGCCGTACTTCTCGGCGAGAGCGACGAAGATGGGCTCCTCCAGAAGACCTTTGTCGCCGTGGCCGAGCGGGTACCACGCCTCGATCACCGTGCCGTACGGCGCGAGGTAGGCGCGCAGGTCGCGCTGGGCGTGATAGGGGTGGCACTCAACGGTCACGAGCTGCGGCATGATGTCGGCGACCTCGATGACCTCGGTGATCTTGTCTTGCGGGAAGTTGGAGAGGCCGAGGGCGTGCACCTTGCCCGCGCGGTACGCCTCCTCCATCGTGCGCCACGCGGCCAGGTAGTCGCCTACCGGCTGGTGCAGGATGAGCATGTCGACGTAGTCGAGCCCCAGGCGCTGGAGCGTGGCGTCCACCGCCGGCATGCCTGCGTCGTAGACGCTCGGCCAGAGCTTGGTGGAGACGAAGATCTTGTCGCGCGCGATGCCGCTCTTGGCGATGGCACGGCCCACGGCGCGCTCGTTCATGTAGGCGTTGGCGGTGTCGATGTGCTCGTAGCCAGCCGCGAGCGCGGCGGTTGCGGCCGCCTCGGCCTCGACCGGGGTCATGAGGAAGGTGCCCAAACCTTCGATGGGCATCTCTACGTCGTTATTGAGCTTCAGATACTCCATGGTCTCCTCCTTAATGGTGACTTTTCGAATGCAATGCTACGGCGTTTGCTGACGTGCGAGAAGTTCACGTTGGAATGATGGATATAACCATGGGGTATATACGGCACATAATGCGTGACAGGAGGATCGATGTACAACCCACAGCTTGACACTTTCATCCGCGTGGCGGAGGCGGGCAGCTTCTCCAAGGCGGCACAAGAGTCCTTCATCACGCCCACGGCCGTCATCAAGCAGATGAACCTGCTGGAGTCGCGGCTAGGCCTTACGCTGTTCCACCGATCGCATCAGGGGCTTTCGCTTACGCGAGCAGGCAGGTCGCTGCTCGCCGACGCCCGCCATATCGTGCAGTACTCTCAAGAATCAATCGCACGCGCCCGCGTCGCCGAGCGTGGAGAGAAGCGCATCATCCGCGTGGGAGTGTCGCTCATGACGCCCAGCACGCCGCTCACGAAGCTGTGGCCGAAGGTGAAGGAACGTTGCCCTGGCATGAGCCTTCAGGTGGTCACGTTTGAAAACACACCCTCGGCGGCACGCGGTTTGGCGAACCTCGGGCAAGACATGGATATCGTGGCGGGGATTTTCGACGATGCCTTTCTTAAAGAGCGCGGGTGCCTGGGCCTCGAGCTTTCGCGCGAGCCGCTCTGGTGCGCCGTTCCCGTCGACAACGAACTCGCCAAACGCGACATCGTCACATTCGACGACCTCCACAATCACAGTCTTATGCTTATACGCCGGGGCTGGAACGCCGAAATCGACCGCGTGCGCGACGAGATACTCTTGCATCATCCTCAAATCGCGCTCGTAGACTTCCCGCAATATCGGGCGGAGGTGTTCAATCGCGGCGCGAACGAGGACCTCGCGCTTGCGACGCTGCCGTTGTGGGCCAACGTCCACCCCATGCTCAAAACCGTCCCTACCGATTGGGACTGTCTCGTGTCTTACGGGCTGCTTCATTCGTCGCACCCCGCAGACCATGTGCGGGAGTTCCTCGATGCGGTGTCTGCCGCGCTCGAGGCAGAGCATCGATAGGCAATCGCGAACAGATGCGCTTATGCCTATGGGAATAACGGGAAAGAAAGCCTCCGGACCCTCTGGTTCGGAGGCTTTCTTTTTGCATGTCTGCCTAAAACGACTCCTTGCCAAAGCCCCTTGAGCATCGGGCGGCATTATTGAGCGTGGGCGTTATCGTAGGTATCTTTGATCTCTTCCGGCAAATTGTCGGGAATCAGCGCCTTCAGTCTATCCTCGTTGCCATCCTGAATCGCCTGCTCGTAGTACCAGCATTTGAACTTCAACATGTCCAGCGCGCGGTTCATCTTCGCGATCTCCGACTCCATGTGGGCTTTCCGCTCCTCGAACATGGCCTCGCGCTTGGGATATGTCGATGGGCCCTCCGCACACCATTCCATGAACAGCCGGATGTCCTTGATCTCCATTCCGGCCTTCTTCAGGCATTCGATGACCCGAAGCGCCTCGAGTTCCGTATCGCCGAATCGGCGAATGCCGGACGTCCGCTCCAATTCCGGGAACAATCCCTGCTTGTCGTAATAACGTAGCGTGGAAACGGGCAGATCGAACATCTCCGCCACCTGTCCGATTGTATACATGGTCCCTCCGGACAAATCTAGAATTTACTCCTTGACCTAAAGTTAGGTTTAGGTATTACGTTTATTTTCGTCAATACAAATCGGGAGCGCAAGGGATTTTCGCCAAAGACGCACGCTTGCCGGAACGGTTTTCGCCGGCGGCGTGAACGGTGTGGGCGATATCGCCGGGCATCCTGCTCTGGGGCAGGCGCGACGAATAGGCATGGGAATCTAGGCGGGCAGCTTGGCCGCGCGGAAAGAGATTTGTGTCCAGGATTATCGACAGGAGGAAATCAATCATGGCAATTAAACAGACGGCGGGCAGAGATGCCTTGGGGGACTTTGCCCCCAAATTTGCACAGCTCAATGACGATGTGCTGTTCGGAGAGGTGTGGAGCCGAGAAGACGGGCTTTCCCTTCGAGACCGCAGCGTGGTGACGGTGGTTGCCTTGATGGCACAGGGGCTGACGGACTCTTCGTTCCAATATCATCTGATGTCCGCAAAGAACAATGGCGTGACCAGGACGGAGATAGCAGAAATCCTTACGCACGCGGCGTTTTACGCGGGATGGCCCAAGGCATGGGCGGCCTTCCGCATGGCGAAGGAGGTCTGGGCGGACGAAGACGCTGCCGACGCA
>CABSZR010000249.1 GCA_902482185.1 uncultured Collinsella sp.
CGCTGGGCATGCAGTTCGATGGCGAGATCATCTCCAGCAACTCGGGCGTCTTTGGAGCCCGCGCGCTTCCGCAATGCCTCGACCTCATCGTCGACGAATTTTCCCCGCTCGGAAAATAGGAGGACCCTATGAACGACAATCCCCTGCTCGGCTTTATCATCATCGTTTTGGCCATGCTCGTCGGCTATGCGATCAACGTGATCCACCGCCGGAAGAAGTAATTCCACATTGGTATGATATTCATCCAATTATCGTCTCCCCTGCTGTTTATGCATTTGCCAAACAGCGGGGGATTTTCTTTGCGCCCCGTGCAAGGCGCTTTATTCAGGTAATGTAATTGCAGGACGTCTTTATTAAAGTAAAGCTACAAACCGAGTATAATTAACCACTCATCGCATATTTCATTACGCTTATCGAGTAAGTTTCTTTCATAGATGAATATTGTTTCCAGTTCGTTACGCTAATGGGGTGTCTTTATTGGCTGAAGCTCTCTGGCAACGGAGAGCTTTCGCACGCTGGGAGGGAAAATGAGGAAAACTCACCCCGTCAACGCGCTCAAAAAGCTTGGCATAGGCCTCGCCTTTGGAGCTGCAACCATCATGTCCATGCCGACGTCTGCGCTCGCCTGCACGCAGATCTACATGGGCGGCAAGCTCACGGCGGACGGCAACACGTACTACGGCCGCGCCGAGGACTTTGGCAAGCGCTATCTTAAGCACTACGGCATCGAACCTGCCCACGAACCTGGCTTTAAGTACAGCTCGATTGAATCTGCTTTTGAATACACTTCGAACAAGCCTACCTATCGCTACAGCTATGTACGCGACCACCCCTCCAACTGGATGGGTCGCACCGACGCCTACTCCGAGGCCGGCATCAACGAGAAGGGCGTCTCCTGCTCCGCCACGCTAAGCACCTCCTATAACGAGGAGGCCGCTGCAGCAGACCTCATCGATGAGGAAGTGGGTCTGGGCGAGTACAGTTACGGCAGCATCATCCTGGGCGAGAGCGCCACGGCCCGCGAGGGCGTCGAGCTCCTCGGCAGCCTGATCGATGATCAAGGCGTCTGCACCAACGACCAGATCATCATCGCCGACAACAACGAGACCTGGCTGTTCGCCACACTTTCCGCCCATCAGTGGATCGCCATGAAGCTCGCTGACGACGTCGCGTCGCTCAACCCTAATATCGGGAGCCTCAACTACGATGTCGACCTCAATGACACCGAGAATTGCCTCCACTCTGAAAAGATCCAATCCATGCCCGAAGAAAAGGGTTTCGCCAAATACTCCGCTGACGGCAAATTCGATGTCGCCCAAACGTATGGCGAAAGCCTCGCCGATTCCGGCGTAAACCAGTGGTCCCGCTATGTGCAAGGCCGCGATTATTTTGGTAGTCAGCTGACCGAAGGCACAGATTACGACATTATCACAGTAAAGGAGAAAGGAAAACCTGACCAAAAGGGAGCCATGGTCAGCGAAATCCAGCCCCTGTTCTTCAAGCCTGGCAAGTCTGGTTGGAGCACTTTCGAGTTGATTCGCGCCTTCGGCAACCGCGGCGAGAACGTCCCTGGCCTCAACGCGAACACTGATGGTGTTTATTGCATCGGCAGCGAGCGCAACACCGAGATCAACCTCTTCCAGATTCGTCGCGGGTATGACCCCGAAGTCGCTACCATCCAGTGGGAAATGCTCTCCCGCGCCGCGTACTCCGTCGCCATCCCGTTGTACTCCGCTCTGATAACTGAGGTCAGCCCGTACTTCAGCGATCAGACCGTCTCCTTCGATCACTGCAAACAGACTGACGTCGTGTACAACGAGGAGCCCGAGAACTCAATCAACTACATCCTCATGGACATCAGCTCGCTCTGCTTTGAGAACCCTGACACCCTTGGTATCAGCGTCCGTGCCTACCTCGATGCGCTCCAGAACGAGCTCATCGAGCAGAACAAGGAAGTTGACGCCGCCATGCTAGCCGAGACGACCACCGAGGGCCGCACTGCCCTGGCCAACAAGGCCGGCAAGGCTGCTACCGAGAACACCTACAAGAAGTGCAAGGCCCTGCTCCAGGAGATGCGCGCCTATCAGAAGGCCGAAAACTTCGACCAGCCCTTCACCCCGAGCGACCTGAACACCGAGACCAACGGCCTCAAGGTGTCCATCACCTACGCCAAGGACGCTCTTGCCACCGACCCGGTAACCCCGGATCAGCCTGGTACTCCTGAGCAGCCCGGTACCCCCGAGCAGCCCGCTAAGCCCGAGCAGCCCACCACCAAGCCCGAGAAGCCTGGCAAGTCGGACACCACGACCACGGTAACCACCAACAAGACGAACACCAAGGGCGGCCTGCCCACCACCGGTGATCGTTTTGATGGCCGCATGGTGGCCGCATTCGCCATCGCTGGCGTTGCCGTCATCTCCGCGGGCGGTTACTTCCTCTACCGTCGCAATAAGGAGTAACGTCTTAGCTGAGCGGACAAGGCAGCAATGGCAGCCTCGCCCGCTCAGCCCGCTCTTTTGACCGGCGGGAAACCCGCCTGAAATCTTTTTAAAAAAGATTTCCCCGCACACACTTCGCTGTGCTATAGTGCAGCGCAACAGCAACTAGGTGCGACCGCGCCACGGCATCATGAAAGGAGCCACCGACATGAAGAACACGATGAAGTCTCTCAACAACTGGTGGTGGCGTGATGCGAATACGATCGGTCGACAGTGAGTCCCTCACGCCTGCTTTTGCGCTCTAGGTGATTGGAAGGCCTCCGGTTTCGACCGGGGGCCTTTTTCTATCTCGAGCCCGATCGCATTCGCATCACGCGCCTCCGTTTTTCTCTTACACTCCCCTTTTTGAAAGGATTTTCACCATGTCTCAGAACACCACCGCCACCGCCCAGCCCCGCAC
>CABSZR010000250.1 GCA_902482185.1 uncultured Collinsella sp.
GGAATCTCCTCGGTTTCACATCGAAACAGTTCAAACGTAACGATATTACCATCCCGCCGTGCAAGTGCAAAAAAGAGGGCCGGCACAATGCCGGCCCTTCAGCGAAATTGCATGTTAGCGCGTATGAATATTAATCCGAATTACCCCGCTAGTTGTCATCATCGTCCATGGAGCCGTCGATGCCGGTTTTGGTGTCGTCCGAGTTAGAGTCATCGTCCT
Organism: uncultured Collinsella sp.; assembly: GCA_902482185.1. GTDB lineage: Bacteria > Actinomycetota > Coriobacteriia > Coriobacteriales > Coriobacteriaceae > Collinsella. The sequence goes on from CABSZR010000250.1 coordinate 220, forward strand.
TGGCAAAGGGGTTTTTGAAGAAGCCCGTGGCATCAGGTTGCAAACCCGAGAGCTTAATCCAGGGATTATCGAGCTCGGGCTTGGGCATGGCCTTGGCCTCGGGCGCGGTCTCGTTGCCGATGAGCTCGGACTCATAGATGAAGGTGTCGTCGCCGAGCGCGTCGTAGGCGGCGACCGGGTTGCCATCGGCATCGCGGTACGGTGTGCCCTTAAACACGGCGCCGTCATAGGCCACAAGCTGGCGGCCGGTCTCATTCTCGAAGTAGTACACGAAGATACCCTTGAGGGCCGCGCACAGCGGGATGGCAATAATCATGCCGATGGGGCCCATGAGTGCCGAGCCAATAACGAGCGCCGTGAGGCTCATGATGGGATGCACCTGCACCGAGCTCTGCATGACCTTAGGAGAAATCACGTTGTCGGTGACGTTTTGCGCGACCATCGTCACGATGAGCGTCCATAACGCCAACATGGGGCTGAACATGAAACCGAGCACCGTGGCGATTGCTGCGCTCACCCAAGGACCGACGACCGGAACCAAATGCATGATGCCGGTAAAGATAGCCATGAGCGCCGCATACGGATGGCCGATGATCATAAAACCGATAAAGGCGAGGAAACCACCGCAGATGGACGTCACGACCATACCGCGCATGTAGCCGCCGACAGAGCGAGAAAGGATGGCGACCATAAAGCGGTACGAGGTCTCCTTCTCCTGACCGATGATGGTGCAAATCTCGTGGTGCATGCGAGGGTAGTCGCAGGCCATCCAGTACGCAAGCACCAGACCAAGGAAGATAACGAACAACTGCGAAGCCGTATTGGTGATGAGCGGGAACACACCGCGGCCAAGCTCGGCAGCGATCTGAGACACATACTTCGATGCCACGGCAACCAGCGACGAAAGATTATCGTCCAAATACTCCTTAAGCGGCGTGTTGTTGAGCGTCTTGGCATGCGAGATCATCTCATTGAGATCGCCACCCGCAACACGAAGCTGCTCGGGCAGGCGGCTCAGGACTTCCATGATCTGACCAAAGAGAATCGGCGACAAGATGCAAACGACACCGACGAGCACGGCAACAACAACAATAAGCGCGATAAGCGAACCGATGCCGCGATTCACGCCATGGTGCTCGAGCCAGTTGGTGATCGGGGACATCACAAAGGCAATGATGGAACCAACGGCGAGAAACTCGATAACCGGCGCCAGGATGCCCATAAGGTTAAAGATGACAGCAGCAATAACAATGCAGCCGACAACAGCCCAAATGCGCAGCGTCAGAACGCGGGTGTCGCGCAGCACGCGATCGGTTTGTTGGGGGTGCTCACTCATGAACGAATCATCACTCCGTCGGGGTCGATCTTGTCCTGAATCTTCTTAAGCGTGCGGCGCAGCAGACGCGAGACCTGCACCTGCGAGATGCCCAGCTTCTTGGCAATCTCGATCTGGGTCATGCCCTTCACAAAGCGCAGCTCGATTATCTCGCGCTCGCGCGGCGAGAAATCGCGGATGGCTTCCTCGATCACCAGGCGGTCATCGGTAAAGTCGAGCTCGTTGTCATCGTCGGCGTAACGGTCGAGAATCGAGGGCGCATCGTCGGAATCGGACGCACCAGGAGCCTCGATGGGCACCGAGGTATAGGCCGAAGACGATTCCATAGCCTCGAGGACCTCATCGACAGTCACATCTAGATACTCAGCGATCTCCTCAACCTTGGGCGAACGCTGCAGCTCGTTGGTAAGTTTGTCAGTAGCCTGGTTGACCTTGGCCGAGAGCTCCTGCAGACGACGCGGTACGCGCACACTCCAGCCCTTGTCGCGAAAATGGCGTTTGATCTCGCCCAGGATAGTGGGTGTCGCAAACGTCGTGAACTCGAGTCCGCGCTCGGGATCAAAACGGTCGATAGCCTTGAGCAAGCCCAGATAGCCGACCTGCATGAGGTCGTCGAGCGGCTCGCCGCGATTCTTAAATTTGTTGGCAAGAAACCTTACCAGGTTCATATGGGACATGACGAGCTGCTCACGGGCGTCCGGATCACCGGTCTCCTTGTAACGACGAAACAGCTCGCGGGTTTTCTCCTTGTCCCAAGCGGTCTTGCCGCTCCGGGAACGTTCGGTCATATTAGATATCCGCCTTGAGGTCGAGGGAAAGCGTTAGGGGCGCCGTAGTCTTTTCGTAGGAATCGCACACGCTCGCAAGAATGAGCTCGGCATATACGGCAGCTTGGTCATCCTCATCAACGGTAGCCTGATCGCCAAAGGTAAAGGTCATGCCCACGTGAGATTCGTCGACGTCGAATTTGATCGAAATGTCGTCGGAATCAACGGCCGTGCAGCCAAAGATAAAGGCTTCCTCGGCAGCCATACGAATGTCCTCGATGCGATCGACGGACATGGAGCACAGCGCACCGACATTAGCCGCTGTCATACGTACGAGGCGTGCCAGACGCGGATCCCCGGCAACAGTCAGCGTGATGGGGCAAGTTGCTTCGCTACTCATCGCAGGACTCCTCGGAGGTCTCGGCGGGCGTGTAGGTGTAATACTGGGCTGCTTTAGCAGCAGGCTTCTGTGCATCATCGTCACCAGCAGCGGCCTCGTCCCCGGCTTCGCCAATCAGGACGCGCTCGGTCGGCTGTTCGGCTTCGGCGGCAGCGGAAAGCGTGCGCTCGGCGT
>CABSZR010000251.1 GCA_902482185.1 uncultured Collinsella sp.
CCCCGCAGCTAACCCCATCCCCTCCTAAGTTGCGGTGAAATACGGACTGTTTCATGCCTTTAAAGGCCTCAACAGTCCGTATTTCACCGCAACTTATTGAAGGTGGACCGCGAACGATTTCGCTATCGGAATTCGGCGTAGGGTTTTGTTGTCGGAATGCCGTAGCCGCGCATCATGGCACCGAACGATTCTACGTCGTAGGTGTCCGAGAGTTTGAAATGAATGACGTTGTGGCCCATGGCGCGAAGGTTCGCGTCGCGCATGAGGGCCGCTCGATACGTTTTTGCCGCCGCCTGCTCTGGATCATTTTGAGCTTCGTCTTCAAACTTGCCTAGCCCATGCAGCTCTGCCAGCGTCCATGAGCCGCCTGGCATCTGCCAGCCATAATCTGCTAGATAATAGCCAGCGTTTCCCGGTCGCGTTATCTCAACTTGAAGCTCGGGCGCGGCAACCCCAGCGAGAATCATCGCTGCTCTCGCCTCAGACTCGCCGCCATTGTCTGACCTGCCGTCCATATACTCAAAAACGTCAAAAGCACGCGCGATGCCATGCAACCCTCGGCAATTTGCCTGCGCATATGCTCGCAGTTCTTCGCGTTCGACATCGTACTCACGGGCCAAGCCATCGACATAGCCCAGCGCATAGCGAAAGGCGCTCGTTCGAGCGATATCAACAACCGTTCGACACGGATCCGTCAGTGTAAACAGACCTAGCCGCCACACTTCGCCCGCCCGCCAGCGCTTGTATTCAACGAACTCATACGTATCACGCCTTGTAGACCGTGGCAGCAGTACTTGCACTTTATCCAGAAGCGTATACGCCGAGCCGATGCCGTAGAGCAGCGCTGCCGTCGATCCGCAAAACACAGCATCCGGTTCAACGACCGCAATAGCGGATGCCAGCTGAAAGATGCGATCTTCAACCCCAAGATTATTCCAATAGACCGGATCCGCATACACATGGTTGTAAAGACGAAGCATGAGCTCTTCCTGCATAAGCTCGCGCGCACGGCGTTCATCCCAAGGATCAATTGTTATAAGCAGCTGTCCATCTTGATGAATTCCAACGGCCGAGAATAGCATCCTTGCATAGGACTGCGGAAAATGTTTGCCTTTATCGAGCATGGCCAACCCCATAACCATCACGGCGGAGAGAATACCATTACGCTATCGTATGCTTCCGTCCGCAGGCCTTGCCAAAAGCTGACCAAAAACTTGACGTCGCAGGTCAGAGCTTCAGAAAATATTTCCACTCTCGGTAGACGGTCACTACGACCCTCCCAACGGCATCAAAATCCAACCTTACAAATAGTTGCGGTGAAATACGGACTACATGGGCCATAAAAGCCGGAAAACAGTCCGTATTTCACCGCAACTTAGGAGGGGATGTGGGGTCCCCGGCATGTATATGAAAACGGCTCTGGCACCAAATAGAGCCAAAGCCGTTAAAACTATCCTATGGAGCGGGCGACGGGAATCGAACCCGCGTCATCAGCTTGGAAGGCTGGGGTTCTACCATTGAACTACGCCCGCAAGATATGGTCGGGACGACAGGATTTGAACCTGCGACATCCTGCTCCCAAAGCAGGCGCGCTACCAAACTGCGCCACGTCCCGAAGGTGTTGAGCAGCTAAGGTCTAAACCTTGCGTGTCCCAAAGCGAAGGAAATTATAGGGGAGACTCCCCGCCTGTGCAAGCATTGATGCCTTAGCTCCTCGAATGTGCAACAAAACGACTATGGAGCAGGCCGATCACAAACGCCACCACGGCAACCGGCGCCCACGCGGCACCGATATCCGCCAGCGGCAGCACATCGAACGGCAGCCACGCGCCCGCAAAGAACGCGTCGCGGACCGAAGTGATTACGCTCTGCACCGCGACAACGCCGCCGACCCAGACCCACACCTGCGGATGTGCGTCGCAAAAGCCGTGAACCAGGCCCATAAGTACCAGCACAATGGCGACGGGGTACAAGGCGTTGAGCATGGGCACCGAGAACATGAGGATCATGTCGAGGCCCACGTTGGAGAGCACGCACGAAAACGCCGCGAACACAAAGGCGAGAACCGCAAAGGGACGGCGCATGGCCTCCTCGGAGGCCTCCGCTCCCCCTTCGACCACATACGTCTCACAGAAGTAACGCGAGCAGCAGCTGATGAGACCGATGCACACGTTCATGCAGGCAAGGAAAAAGATCGCGAAGACCACGACCGTGCCGGCAAGGCCAAAGTGCATGGAGGCAGAGCGGGCAAGAATGGCGGCGCCGTTGGTAGCGTCGGGCATCACGGTGCCGAGCTGCATACCGGCAAGGCCCAAGCCGCAGTAGATGATGGCCATGAGCACGCCGGCGATCACACCGGAACGCGAAATCTCGAAGGCCACGCGCTTGTCATCGGTAACACCCAGCTCGTGGATGGTCTCGGCGATGATAATGCCAAAGGCGAGCGACGCGAGCAGGTCCATGGTCTGGTAGCCGGTCAAAAAGCCTTGCACGGCGGCGCCTGCATCGTAGGGAGCCTGAGGCGCGGCAGCCGGTCCCAGCGGCGAGATCACGGCAGCACCCACAACCAGCACGATGAGCGCAATGAGCGCGGGACCCGTAATGCGGCCGAGCACGCGTGTGATGACGCCCGGGCGCAGCGTGAGCACAAACGCGACGACGAAGAACCCGATGGCAAACACCAGACGTGCCGTGCCGAGCGAGACGCCCTCGGGCAGCAGCGGCACCAGCATTTCGAACGCCGTAGAGCTTGTGCGCGGAATGGCCAAGCACGGGCCGATGGCCAGATACACCGCCGCGACAAAGAACTCACCGAACTTGGGGTGCACGCGGCCGGCAAGCTCGCGGGCCGTGCCGGCGAGCGCGACGGCGATAAATCCCATGACGGGC
>CABSZR010000252.1 GCA_902482185.1 uncultured Collinsella sp.
CCGTAACGCTTGTCTACGAAGCCTCTCCCGTCATGGATATCATCCTCGGCGCCGCAAAAGAGGGCGCTTCACTCTATGCCGTCACCGACCCCGCCGGCATTACGCACCGCGTGTGGGAGGTCAAGCGCGAGGACGCCGTCGGGGCCATCCGCGCCATGCTCGACCAGGCGCCGGAGCCGGCACTGGCCGACGACCCTGCCTACGCTGTCGCACTAGTCGAGGCATCACAGCTCCTGGCCGACGATGCACGTGCCGCCGGCACCTACACGGGCAAAGAGCCGTTCAACTTTGCCGTAGCTGCGCTCTTCCCCGCCGCGCAGGTCAGCGGCGGCGCGGCGCAGGTTCCGACGGGTCTGCTCACGCACCAGGTCGCGCGGTTCTAGCAAGACCAGACCGTCCAGCACAAAAATCGGCAGCCCAACAAACAGGGGGCGGAGATGCAGCAGGTACATGCATCTCCGCCCCTTTTGCGTCGAGAAGTTATGCCGGCGACCCGTGCCGCCGTGCTCGCGTTATCCGCGCTGCGGACCCGCAGTAGCCACGAGCGGTTCAAGCCCCAGCTCGCGCGCGTAGTCTTCCTGCGTAAAGACTTCGACCAGTTCAAACGTATCGGCCGCATCGTCAAACGCAAAATGCAGCACTGAGCAGTTGCCCGGCACGCGTTCGCGCTCGTCGGCCGCCGCGCCCCGCACGTGGTCCAAAAACTCCTTGATAGCCGAACCGTGGCTCACCGCGAGCACGCACTCGTGGTCCGGACGTCGCATAAGATCGGTTATCGTCGCCGCCATGCGCTCGCGCACCTGCATCTGGCCCTCGCCGCCAAACTGACGATAGAAATCTCGCCACGGGCGCTCGGGCATAAGCATCACGCGCTCGGCCTCAAAGTCGCCAAAGAACCACTCACGCAGACCGTCCAGGCGCTCGTACGCCAAGCCCGGCCACAGGTTGGCGATAGTCTGCTCGGTGCGATGAAGTGTGGAGGTGCAGGCATGATCGGGTTCAATGCCGCGCGCACGCAAGAACATGCCGGCACGCGCCGCCTGGTCGCATCCCAGCTGCGTGAGCGGCGAGTCACTCCAACCCTGAATAATGCGCTTAAGGTTGAATATTGTCTGCCCATGACGAACCAGATACAGGTCTTTATTCATAGGGGTCCTTTCGTTCGTTACCAATCAAGGAGCGAAAACGCACCGTCGCAATAGCCAAAATGAAGCACGGCACCGTTGTCGGGTAGCTCTCCCCTGCCAGTCACATACTCAAGAAACTCCTGGCAGGAAGAGCCGTGGGAGACTGCCAGCACACAGTCGTGCTGCGGCCTGGCCATGATGTGGGACAGCGCCGCGACCATGCGCGACTGGAGCTCGCCTTCAGACTCGCCACCAAAGGCCACCGGATAATCACCCCAGGGCTGCGGCGGCATCTCGCGATTTGATGTACCCTCCAGCGAGCCCAAATGCCACTCGCGCAGGTCATCGACCAGCTCTAAGGAACGACCCTCGCCAATGATCAGCTCTGCTGTACACCGTGCCCGACCCAACGGAGACGAATACGCATGGTCAAAGGAGATGCCACGCGCCTTAAACGCCGCACGCGTCGCCAGTGCCTGCTCGCGCCCGCGCGCCGTAAGCGGCGAATCGTGCCCGCCCTGCAAAATGCTCTGCACATTGAGCTCAGTCTGCCCATGCCGCACCAAATACAAATCTGCCACACACCCTCCCCTCGTACCACCACAAAGGGGACAGGCACCTTTGTGGTGGTTTACCGCCGGATCACACCGCGGTGACGCTCAACTACAGCAGCACGTCGGCAAGCGGACGCTTGGGTACGTGGTGCACCCGCGCCTCGTCGCGCCAATAATTGATGGAGCCGTCGGGGTTGGAATCGATCGCATCGATCACCTGTGTCTCGGCCGGAACGCCAAACGCCATGATCAGCTTGAGCTCATACTTGTCGTTATCGAGCCCCATGGCATCGATCGCGCGGGGCGTAAAGGCCTTGAACATGCAGGCTGCCACCTCGGGCGTGGCGCTGCGGGCGGCGAGCATCATCGTCTGCGCGGCAATGCCCGTGTCGACCTCGGTAATGGGAGCGGCGGGCTTGCCCGGAACGGCGCGCTCGGCAAGAATCGCGATGTAGCCGGTCGGGCGCTCACCCTCGGCAGGACCCGGCCAGTCCTTAAGCGCGCCGGCCCATGCAAGCTCGTCAAACACGCGAGCGCAGTCCTCTGCACCGCTTACCACATGAAAACGCAGACGCTGAGCATTGGCGCCGCAGGGAGCCAGGTGCGCCAGTTCCGCCAGCTCGAGCAAAAACTCGCGCGGCACGCGCATGGACTCGTCAAAACGGCGGCACGTACGGGCACGACGGACCAGCGCATCAAACGCTTCCAAGCCGAGCTTTTCGCAACCCTGCTTTGCCATCGACTCCGCGCTCGACGGCGCCGCGGGAACTGTTTCGTTCATAGGGACCCCCAATTTCGGGCAATTGTTCTTAGGAGAATCTAACCTAAAACCTAGGCAATTACATACAGCGGCGTAATGTTCTACAATTGTTGATTAATCCTCACTGGAGCGGGAACAAAAGTAACAATTCGGGAATGTGGGGCGGCAATTCGTCCTTCCCGCCCCATGCATCGGCGCCCTTGGGCGATACTTGTTGCAGCACTTTTGGCGTACGCCGCACGGAGAGCAATGAACGCGACGTGCACCGCACGGAAAGGAGACATTATGGGCATCTTTAAGAACGATGACCAAAAATCGAGCCAGTTTGGATTTGACGAGAAAAGCATGGCGGGCAAAGCCGTCAAGGCCGTGCGCTGGATTTACGCCATCACGGGCGTCTTAGCGCTCATTGCTGGTATCGCGCTGCTTTTTGCACCCGCCAAGTC
>CABSZR010000253.1 GCA_902482185.1 uncultured Collinsella sp.
GCCTGCATCCGCGCCATCGCCCCCATCATTGCCTAAACCATCACAAAGGGGACAGGCACCTTTGTTGTGGTTTTCATTCGTGGTACCATGGTTCATATAGTTGTTTAAACGACTAAGGGAGCAACATCATGGAAGAGGCCTACCGTCAAGCACGCAAGCGCGGCGAGCAAGGACGTCGACGCGCCATTAGTCAAAGCGAGTATCCGTACCTCACGGACCTCGATAGCTTGGTTGCCCAGCTCCCCTTAGGCCAGCGAGAGAATGTCGGCCTGAGAGACATTCCGCTCGAAATGGTCGTCGGTACGGTTACCAAGGGCCGTCAGTCCGCCTTTTCATGCAACTTTATGCCCCTGCTGCCGTTTGGCACCGAGTTCGCCCGCAAGTGGTCCAACCTCTACGACATCCAGGTAACCGAGGGCTATCGCGACCCCATCATCGTCACCGAGTTCATGCATCGGTTCTATGTCCAGGAAGGCAACAAACGCGTCAGTGTCCTCAAATTCCTGGACGCCCCGACGGTTTCGGCCAAGGTCACCCGTCTCTACCCCGGCACATGGGATTCCGTCGAAAGCCGCCTGTACGGCGAGTTCTGCGCGTTTTGGCGCGTCTGCCCCCTATACGAGATCGAGTTCTCGCGTGAGGGAAGCTACGAGACGCTCGCCAAGATGCTCGGTCAGAACCTTATCGAAAAATGGCCGCAGAAAAAGGTCGACTACCTGCGCCACACCTTCCTGCTCTTTAAGCGCGCCTACCTTCGCGCCGGCGGCGACCATCTGGACATTACACCCGCCGACGCAATGCTCGTATACCTCAATGTGTACAACCAGGACCGACTGCTGGATACGCCGACGGACATCGTCGTAAACCGCCTGTGCAAGATTTGGCGCGAGCTGGTCATTGCCGGCAAAAATGACGAGGACAAGGTTGATCTTGTCGAAGCACCGAGCGTCGATGAGGAAGAGTCGCCCGCCAAGTCCACCTCCGGCGTGCTCAACTTCTTTATGGGCAAGACCGTCTATTCGGCGGCCAACCCCCTGCGCATCGCCTTTATCCATGAGTTCCCCTGTGCGACGTCGAGCTGGGACAGCCTGCACGACCAAGGGCGTCAGTATCTCGATGAGCACTTTGACGGTATCGTGCACACCGAGGCGTTCGAGGACTGTCACGATCCGGACGTGTTCTACGCCGCCGTGGAAACGGCTGTCAAACATGGAGCAAACGTCATCTTCTCGACCTCGCACCGCCTGATGGAATACACGCTCAGGGCTGCCGTTGAGTATCCCCAGGTTCGGTTCCTCAACTGCTCTATCGGCCTTCCCCATCAAAGTGTCCGTTCGTACTTTGGCAAGATGTACGAGGCCAAGTTCCTCCTGGGCGCCCTTGCCGCCAGCATGGCGGACAACCACCGCATCGGCTACCACGCGTCGGTCTTCGCCTCGGGCGCGCTCAGCGAGATCAACGCCTTTGCGATTGGCGCCTCGCTGCTCGACCCCCGTGCGCAAATTATCCTGACTTGGGGCGATGTGCCCGCCGGAGGCCTTACCGAGGCCATGTGCCGCGAAGGTGTAAGCGTCATGACCGGCGCCGACATGTCAAAGTCGCTCGAAGACCCCACGGCCTACGGACTTCACCGCCTGGTCGATGGCAAGGTTACCGGCATTGCCATGCCGGTATGGAACTGGGGCCGATACTACGAGCTTATCGTGCGAAGTCTACTGCATGGCACCTGGGATGAGACCAGTGACGCCAGCCAGGTTCGCGCCGTCAACTACTGGTACGGCATGAGCTCGGGCGTTATCGACATTCGCTACGCTCCGGGCCTGCCCTATCAGACGCGCAAGCTTGTTCAACTCCTCCGCAATGGCATCGTCGAGGGCTCCATCAATCCATTTGGCGGCGAACTCCACAGCCAAGACGGCGTGGTGCAGATCGAGGGCTTTCCCCCACTGCCGAGCACGCAAATCGTTGAGATGGACTGGCTGGCCGACAACGTGGTGGGCACCATTCCGCAACTCGACGATGAGCCGAAAGTCCCTGCCCTATGAAAATCCTTGCCATAGCCGATACCGAAGAACGATGCCTTTGGGAGTGCTTTCGCAAGGAACGCTTTGAGGGAGTCGACCTGATTTTGTCCGCCGGCGATCTGGACCCGGACTATCTTGAGTTTTTGGTTACGGTCATCAACAAACCGCTCATCTACGTGCGCGGCAATCACGATGACCGCTACGCACGTCATGCACCGGGTGGATGTATCTGCGTAGAGGACAGCGTGTACACGTACCGAGGGATTCGCATTGCGGGCCTTGGCGGGTCCATGCGTTATCGCGACGGCGCCAACATGTACACCGAACGCGAGATGTCCAAGCGCATGCGTAAGCTGTCGCGTAAGGTTAGGATGGTCGGCGGGTGCGACATTCTGCTTACCCATGCACCCGCCGCCGGTATGGGTGATCTGGACGATCTGCCGCATCGAGGATTCGAGTGCTTTAACACAGCACTCGAATCCTGGAATCCCGACTACATGGTGCACGGGCATGTGCACCAAAGCTACGGTTGCGATTTTCAGCGCGAGCGTCAGCATGTGTGTGGAACGACGATCATCAACGCCTGCGGCTATACGCAGTTTGAGCTCGACCAGACGCACTACCCCATCCGCGGCTGGCAAGCAGCTTGGCTCAACTCACAAACCATGCGCCGCGAGCTCAAACGCCACGAAGCCATCGAGCCCTCAACGGCCAGAACACCCTGGTAACCACCACAAAGAGGACACTGTCCCCTTTGTGGTGCCTTTGACGCGATAGCAAGAAACCCGGTCCTGCACAAGTGAACCGCGCCCCAAATCTTGGACGCCCTAAATAGCGACTAGGCCGCAAGGGCCT